>JAYUWY010000001.1:0-4629 GCA_043753285.1 Gemmatimonas sp.
ATTCGCCTGAGCGATCGGTTTGGTAAAGGGCTGCGCACTGCTCCGCGTGATGCACTGATTGCCGACAGCGTGGATTCCAGTCGACGTGGCTATGCGTTCGGTGTGCATCGCGGTGCGGACAATCTCGGCGCGGTGTGTGGTCCGCTCATCGCATGGGTCGCGCTTACGTACGGGCTCGCCGATCTGCGCACACTATTTGCGTGGACGGCGGTACCCGGCGTGCTTTCAGTCGTGCTCGTGGTGTGGTTGCTGCGAGACACTCCGCAACCCGCGAAGGAACCTGCGCGCGATACGCTTGTGCCGGAGACGTCCAATGCGCCCCTTGGAGGCGCGTTTTGGCGACTCATCGGCGTGGTCTTCGTATTCACGCTCAGTCTCTCCACCGACGCGTTTTTGCTGCTGCGTGCGTCGCAGTTGGGCGTGAGCGCGTCGCTCATTCCCATTCTGTGGGCTGCGCTGCACGTCGTGAAAGTTGCGAGTGGTGTGTACGGCGGCGCACTGTCTGACCGCGTGGGCCGCCGTCCGTTGATACTCGGCGGCTGGGTGGTGTACGCCGCTGTGTACGTTGGATTCGCGTACGCGAGCACCGCGTGGCACATCTGGGCGCTGTTCGTGGTGTATGGCGTGTTCTTTGGAATGACGGAAGGCGCGGAGCGCGCGATGGTCGCTGACTTGGCGCCGGCCGCTCGACGCGGCGCCGCATATGGGTGGTTCAACGCAGCAGTGGGGCTCGGCGCGCTGCCGGCATCGATACTCTTTGGATTGGTGTGGGACACCTACGGCGCGTCCACGGCGTTCTTGGCCGGTGCGTCTATCGCCACTCTCGCGACCGTGCTGTTTGCCTTGCTTGTCCCTCTAGCCGCGCGCCCACCTCGCGGGGCATCGTTCACGCCGTGACCGACTCTCCACTCGCCGCGCTCGAATCACAACTGCGCCTCGCGCTCGCGCCCACCTACCAGCTGATTCGTCAGTTGGGGCAGGGCGGGATGGGCACGGTGTTTCTCGCGCGAGATCCTGCGCTCAAGCGTCATGTCGCAGTGAAGGTGCTTTCGCCCTCGCTCTCCGACGACCCCGAGGCGCACGCACGCTTTGAGCGCGAAGCCCAAGCAGTCGCGGCGCTCGCGCATCCGCACGTGGTGGGAATCTTTGGTGTGGGTGAGATGCAGGACCGCACACCGTACTTCGTGATGCAGTACGTCGAAGGGCGCAGTCTTGCATCGCAGATTGAAGAAGATGGGCCGCTCTCCGTCGCTGAAGCGCGCGAGATGCTAGGCGAAGTCGCCTCAGCGCTTGCCGCAGCGCACGCCAAGGGCATCATTCATCGCGACATCAAGCCCGCCAACGTGTTGCACGATGAGGCGAGCGGACGCGTACTGGTGAGTGACTTCGGACTCGCGGCCGTAGGCACAGTGGCCGCCGAGGTGGGTAAGGCGCCGGATCCGGATTCGTTTGGCAGCGGCGATATGCGGTTGACGCAGTCGGGGATGCGCGTCGGTACGCCGGCCTATATGTCGCCAGAACAGTTGGTGGCCGAGGAAGTCACGGAGCGCACGGACATTTATGCGCTGGGACTGCTTGCGTACGAACTGTTGTTGGCGCGCGGTCCGTTTGCCGGCAAGACAGCGGGCGAGCTCATTGCCGCGCACCTGCGCGACACGCCAGTTCCACTCGCGGCGTTGCGTGAGGATGTGGATCCTGAGCTCGATGCGCTGGTGCGCCAGTGCTTGGCCAAGGATCCCGCAGCGCGTCCAACGGCGGCCGACATCGCGGCGCGATTGGCGCCGCGCGGTGTGGACTTGTTGGAGTGGCCGCCGCCGGGGCTGGAGCCGTATCAGGGCGTGGCGTGGGGGCATGCGCGCCGTCTGCGTTGGGCGAGCGGCGCGTTGGCCGCAGCCTTTGCCGCATTCGTATTGCTCGGCGACCGCATGGCGGACGTGAGTAACTCGGGTGTCGGAGTGTTGATGCTCGGCGTGCTGCTCGCTGGTGCCGCCGGAACTGTGTGGGCTTGTCGATTACTGTTGCGCGATGCTTGGCGCGCGGTGCCCGCGGTGCGCGGTGGATACACGTGGCGCACAGTGCTTGAAGTGTCCGCCGATGCGCGCGGCGATTCCGGAATGCTGATCGCGGGCGCACAGCAGTATGCCGCGCTGGACGCAGGTGCTCGCGGCGCAATGCGCGGTCGCCGTGTGTCGGCCGTGAGTGGTATCGTGTTGGCAGCAGTGCTTACAGGGCCGCTGATTGTGCTGGCGACGTGGGGCGGCGTGCGCGGATTCTTCCCAGACCGCGCCGTCGCGTGGGTTGCCGTTTCGCCGTTGTTGCTCGCGGCACTGTGGCAATGGCGCGTGGCAATCGGGGAGTGGCGGGTAACGGGATTCAGTCGTGCGCGTCGTAATGCGCGTGCCGCGACGTCGCTCGAGGGCGTCGCGACGCCATGGTATGCGGCGTTCGACACGGTCCGCGGCGCGACGTCTCAGGGGCGCGGTGCAGAAGGTTGGGCTTCGCTCGGAACACTTGCCGCGGCGATTTCGCTTCTCGCGGTGATTGGCGCGGCGGTACTCATCGCGCCCATACTGCTCATTCCGATGCGCGGCCCGTGGCTGGCGCAGATGACTCTCTCGCAAGGTGTGGCGGCGACGACGTGGCAGCAGTTGGCGCGCGAGGCGCCGACGGTAGCGCGCGCACCACAGATCTCGGACGCAATCACCGCGCAAGGTGCTGGTGAGGCGCATCATCGGCTTTCGACGATGCTCCAAGAGGCACGGAGCATGTCCGGCCTTCCGGAGCGCGATGGTGCCGAGTTTGTGGCGCTTGAACCTGCGGTGCCGACAAGCGATGCCGCGCGGCTCTTCGCGCAGGCGCGTCGCGGTTTCTCACCCGCCGAGCGGGCGAGCCTCGCGCGACTGAGTGCGCATCCGGCGTGGCAGGACTACGCACGTATTTCGCGCGCGGCCTCGATGGATATGTTGGGCGGTCGCCTCGTGCTGCCGTTGCCTGAAGACGCTGAGTACTACTCGATGCCGCTCGCCCCGATGCAGCCGTTGCGAGCGCTATCGGCAGCAAATGCGTCGCGGGCCGCCTGGCATCTCAGCGAAGGTCGCGCGGACTCGGCAGAGATTGTTTTGCGCGAGGCGATTGGTGTGGCACGCGCGCTCGCGACGGGAACGAGCGTGGTGGATCTCGCGAGTGCGCTCAGACTCGTCACTGAAGCACGCGGGCCATTGATGGCGTTCTACGAGGTGATGGGACGTGCCGACGCCCGCGAGTGGCGGCGCGAGATGGACTCGGTAGCTCTCGAGCTCACCGGCGCGCAGAGTGCCAATCAAAATGCGAGTGAATCGCGCGCCGGCATCGCAGGGCAACGTCGTGACCGTCTCGCCGCGCTACGCCGTCGCGATTTGCCGCCGGCTGTGAAGTTGGACGTGCTCGCGAGTGTGTCCGCGTTGCAATGCTCGACGCTGCGCGAAGCCTTGTTTGGTGCGAGCACTGAGCTCGTGAGCGCCGCCGAGTATGTGCGTGACAGCGTGGCGCGTTATCCCGTGGAAGCCGAGCTGGCGATGCTCACGCTGCGTGCGCCCGAGGGATTTGCGGGCGCCAAATGGAGCAACGCCCCGGGGCTGACACAGCTCCCGGGGCGCATGCTCGATTTTACTGGTCGGGTGTTGGGCAGCGAGCGACTGCGCGGCTGCGCGCATTGGCTCGGCGACCGCGGCTCTTCGCGGTAGGGATTAGCAGCAGCGCGCGCCGGGCTTCTCGTAGCGCGCACTCAACCGCTCAGTGAGAAACTCTCTCTCCCCGAGCGGTTCGCGATCCGGATGGTGCGCGCGAACATGCGCCACGTACGTGGCGTAGTCCGGCGCACCGATGATACGGCGCAGGATCGCGGCAAGACGCTCCATCACGGGCGTGCCTTGCTCCCATTTGGTCCGATGGTGCGATTGAACAACTCGAGAATGCGACGATACTCGTCGGTCCACGAGGTGGGGCGCACGAATCCGTGATCTTCGGTGGGATACACGGCCATCTCCCAATCCACCTTGCCAAGTTCGATGAGACGCTGTGCGAGTTGCACGACGTCTTGGAACTGCACGTTGGTGTCGATCATGCCGTGCGCGATGAGCAGCGGGTCGCGCAGACCTTCGGCGAAGAAGATTGGCGAGGAGCGACGATACGAGAGCGTGTCGTCCTGCGGCAGATTCAGAATGCGGCCCGTGTAACCGTGATTGTAGTGCGCCCAATCGGTGACGGAGCGCAACGCGGCACCCGCGCCGAAGTACTCGGGCTTGTTGAACAGCGCCATCAGCGTGATGAATCCGCCGTACGAGCCACCGTAGATGCCGATGCGCTCGGGATTGATGCCGAAGTTCGCGGTGAGATACTTGGAACCCGCGACGTGATCGTTGAGATCGTGGCCGCCCATGTGGCGATAGATCGCCGTGCGCCAATCGCGGCCGTAGCCGGCGGAACCACGGTAGTCGATGTCGAGCACGGTGTAGCCCTGCGACGCGAGCAGATGATGGAACATGTATTCGCGCGAATACGTGGACCACCAGTTGTGGATATTGTGCAGATAGCCCGCGCCATGCACGAAGATCACACCGGCGCCATTGGCCTGCGCGCCAACATCACGCG
>JAYUWY010000002.1:0-4621 GCA_043753285.1 Gemmatimonas sp.
AACGCCAGCGTGAAGGCCGCGCGCTTCATCCGCTTCTGCGATGCGTTCAACATTCCCATCGTGACCTTCGAAGACGTGCCAGGCTTCTTGCCGGGCGTCGCGCAGGAACACGGCGGCATCATCAAGCACGGCGCCAAGCTTCTCTACGCGTACTGCGAAGCCACGGTGCCCAAGCTCACGGTCATTACGCGCAAGGCATACGGCGGCGCGTACGACGTCATGAGCTCCAAGCACATTCGTGGCGACATCAATCTCGCGTGGCCCACTGCAGAGATCGCGGTGATGGGTCCGAAGGGCGCGGTGGAGATTCTGTTCAAGAAGGAAATCGCCGAGTCCGAGAATCCGCAGGCGGCGATGGATGCCCGCGTGGCCGAGTACACGGACAAGTTTGCGAATCCATACGTCGCAGCTGCACGCGGATACGTGGATGACATCATCGATCCGCGCGACACACGTCCGCGCTTGATTGACGCGCTCGATATGCTGCAGGGTAAGCGCGCCAAGAATCCGGCCAAGAAGCACGGCTGCATCCCACTGTGAAAAAGGTCCTCATTGCCAACCGCGGCGAGATTGCGCTGCGGATCATCCGCGCCTGCCGCGAACTCGGCATCGCGAGTGTCGCTGTGTATTCCGACGCTGATGCGGGCGCGCCACATGTCCGCGCTGCGGACGAGGCCGTGCACATCGGCCCTGCGCCGGCGAGCGAGAGCTACCTGCGCGGTGACTATCTAATAGAAGTAGCCAAACGCGTGGGCGCCGAGGCGATTCACCCGGGTTACGGATTTCTGTCTGAGCGCGAGTGGTTCGCGAAGGCTGTCGAAGACGCGGGACTAATTTGGATTGGTCCACCGTCCACCGCGATTGCTGCGATGGGTTCCAAGACTGCGGCGCGCACGCTGGCCATCAAAGCCGGCACGCCGGTGGTGCCTGGCACCACGACCGCACTCAAAGACGCGAAGGAAGCGGAAGAACTCGCCAGACAGTTTGGACTTCCCGTGTTGCTCAAGGCCTCGGCCGGCGGCGGCGGAAAGGGAATGCGCGTCGTGCGAGAGTTTTCCGAAGTCGCCAGTGCGCTCGGCGCCGCACAGCGCGAAGCGAAGAATGCGTTCGGTGATGACGCCGTGTACGTCGAGAAATACATAGAAGGTCCGCGTCACGTCGAGATTCAGGTGCTAGCGGATAAGCATGGCAACTGCATCTCGCTCGGCGAGCGAGAGTGCTCTATTCAGCGCCGCCATCAGAAGATGATTGAAGAAGCACCGTCTGTCGCCGTGAGTCCTGAGCTCAGAGCAAAGATGGGTGCTGCCGCCGTGGCCGCAGCGAAGGCCGCCGGTTACGTGAATGCCGGCACGTGTGAGTTTCTGCTCGACAAGCACGGCAATTTCTATTTCCTCGAGATGAACACGCGCATTCAGGTCGAGCATCCTGTCACGGAGCTCGTGATGGGAATCGACTTGGTGCAGTGGCAGCTACGCATCGCGCGCGGCGAGAAGTTGCCGTTCACCGAAACGCCTAAGCCAAATGGTTGGGCGATTGAGTGCCGCATCACGAGCGAGGATCCTGCCAACGGATTCTTGCCGAGCACTGGCCGCATCACGCATTTGCAGTTGCCAGCGGGACCCGGCGTGCGCTGGGACGGCGGCATCACTACGGGTAGCGTCGTTGGGCTCTCGTACGATCCAATGCTCGCGAAGCTCATCGTGCACGCACCCACGCGCGAGTTGGCGATTGCGCGCATGGAACGCGCACTTCGCGAGCTGGTGATTCACGGAGTGGAGACGTCGCGCGAATTTCACTTGCGCGTGATGGCGGACGAAGACTATCGCACCGGCAACGTGACCATTCAGTGGCTCGAAGCAAAGTTGCCCGAGATTCTCTCGCGCAAGCCATCGAAGGAGACAATGATTGCTGCGGCGATCGCTGGCGCGTTGCTCGCGCAGCGCGATCGCGGCGGGCGTCCGGGTACTGGCGTCGCAGCAGCGAGCAACACGGCCACGCAGTCTGCGAGTGCGATTGATGCGTCGCGTTCCTCGTGGGCAGACCTCGCGCGTCGCGAAGGACTGCGCAACTCGTGAGCACCGTGACGCTGGACATCGCAACGCTCGCGGCCGGTGGCGACGGCGTTTCGCGACACGACGGACTCGTCGTGTTCACGCCGCGCACTGCACCTGGTGATCGTGTCGTCGCGGACGTTGAAGTGCAGGGCAGGGTCGGCCGCGGAAAGTTGGTGCGCCTCGAGCGAGCCGGCGCCGTGCGCGTCGAGGCGAGCTGCCCGCACTACGCGTCGCCTGACCGCTGCGGCGGCTGTCAATGGCAACACGTCGATATCAGCGCGCAGCGTGATGCGAAACGCGCGATGGTGCGTGACGCGTTTCAGCGCATCGCAAAGCGCGAGGTCCCGACACCGAACATTCATGGTGGCGATCAGTGGCGGTATCGTCGTTCGCTTACGCTCGCGATGCGTCGCGGGAGTGACGGGAACTGGTACGGCGGATTGCGCGCGTATGACGATCCCGAAGCGGTCTTTGATCTCGCCGATTGTTTGATCACGGCGCAACAAGTACTCGACGCCTGGCGCGAGGTGCTCGCTGCGGCTGCGCATTTCCCAGAGGAGACGCGCCTGCGCGGAACGGTGCGTGTAATCGCCGGGAGAGCGCATTTCACGCTCGAGGGCGGCACGTCCTGGGATGCGTTCTCCGATTTTCTTGAGGCGGTTCCAAGCTTGGCGGCCATCTGGTGGCATGGCGAGGGCAAACGTCGCAAGCTCGTCGCGGATCGTCGGCCCGCAAGCGAACCCGGTGCGAGCTTTGCGCAGGTCAATCCAGAGGTGGCGGAGGTGATGCAACGCGCCGTCGTCGAGCGCGTGATGGCGCACGCGCCGAAGACTGTTGTGGACGCGTTCAGCGGAAGCGGCGACACCGCCGCGGCAATTGCCGAGCGCGGCGTGAAGGTTGTGGCGATTGAATCGGATGAAGAGGCGAATGCATTCGCGGCGGCGCGACTTCCTGAGGGTTCACGTGCCATCACCGCGCGCGTTGAGGATGTCATAGCGTACCATCTGTCGGCGGACGTGGTGCTGATGAATCCGCCGCGCGCCGGCGTCGATGCGAAAGTAACGGCCGCGCTGCTCAAGAATCCGCCGAAGGCCATCGTCTATGTGAGTTGCGATCCTGCGACCCTCGCGCGCGATGTCGCACGCTTGGTGGGATGGCGCGTGCATCATATGGAGTGCTACGACTTGTTCCCGCAGACAGCGCACGTGGAAACACTGTGCGAACTGCGTCCGGAGAGCGCATGAAGATCATCGTAGAAATTGACGGCGAGCGCCACGATGTCGAACTCGTCGATGGCAACGCCACCACTGACGGCGTGACCGCATCGGCGGCGCTGCTCGAAGTGCAGGGCAGTCCGGTGCACGTCGTGACCATCGCTGGCAAGCAGTATCAGGCCGTCGTGAAGCGCGAAGGTCCAAAGGGCGCCTACGTGCTGTGGATGGACGGCTGGCGCTTTGAGCTCGATGCGCTCGACGAGCGGGCGCGGGCGATTCGCGATCTGAGTGCTGCGGCCGCTGGAGCTCAGGGTCCGGCGCCTGTGATTGCGCCGATGCCTGGCCTCATCGTCCGCATCCACGTGCAGGTCGGTGAAAGGGTGGAAGCCGGCCAGCCGACGGTGGTGATGGAGGCGATGAAGATGGAGAACGAGCTCCGCGCCCAGGCGGCCGGGACGGTGAAGGCGATTCACGCGGTGACCGGCAAAGCTGTGGAGAAGGGGACTTTGCTCGTGGAGCTTGGGTGAGCAAAACGGGGAGGCCGACGAACACTCCGCTGTACGCGAGCTCTAGGTAACTTCGCTCCTTCCCTGGTTCAAGAGGGCCGCCCTCGAGATTGAATTCGTCTCGCAAATCGCGGCACGTGGTTGATTCAACGATTCGCGCGACTGCTCCCGCTCACGCGATCGGGTAGGCCAGCGCGCAGGCTTGACACTGGATGCGCGTGGCGGTCACTTGGTCTCCGTCATCCACGCATAAAGGAGACTGGATTCAAAGGGTCGATGCAACACCTTCATTAGTAATCTCCTTGGAGGTAGTTGCGATGTTCATCCCTAGCCCACACGGCTACACCTGGCAGCAGCGCGCAGAATTGTGGGCGCGCTACCGTGCCGGGGACTCGGTCCGCGAGATCGCCCGCGACCTCGCGAAGGATCCTGGCGCGCTCCACGGTGTGATTCGCTTACAGGGCGGCATCGCGCCGCGCTTGCGTGCGCGATCCGCGTTGGCCCTCTCGCTCGAGGAGCGCGAACTCATCTCGCGCGCACTGGCCGCGGGTCACTCCTATCGCGCGATCGGGCGCTCGCTCGGCCGCGCCGCCTCGACCATCAGTCGTGAAGTGGCGCGACACGGCGGTCGCACCGCGTATCGAGCCGTACGGGCCGACGGCGACGCGTGGAACTTCGCGCGTCGCCCCAAGGCCTGCCGACTGGCGTCACGCCCGCGCCTCCGGTATCTCATTGCATCGAAGCTGAAACTGAACTGGTCCCCCGAGCAGATCAGCGGATGGTTGCGCACGACGTACCCCGATGAGCCGGAGCTCCACGTGTCGCACGAGACGATCTATCGCTCGCT
>JAYUWY010000003.1:0-2336 GCA_043753285.1 Gemmatimonas sp.
GTTGCGTGCCCGCGCTAGCTTTCCCGCCGTGAACGAACCCACTGCCAAGGACCGGCTCTCCCGCTGGCGCCGCTCGCGCCCTCGCACGCCGCCACTGGAGCGGAGCACGGTGCGCGCGCGCGGGCTGGATTTCGCTGTGTGGATGTCGCCGCCGGTGCCGGGCGAGGTGCCGCTGGTTTCGATAAACGGCGGGATGATCTACAGTCACGATCTCTTGTGGCCGACCTTCGCGCCGTTCGCCGAGTACCGGCAAGTGATTCTCTACGATCAGCGCGGACGTGGAGACTCGAGTGCCCCACCTGGCGCGCGCGCGGCACGCATCGAACATGATGCCAGTGACGTGAAAGCACTGCGCGAGGCGTTGGGCATCGACCAGTGGGACATAGCCGCGCACTCGTGGGGCGGCGGCATCGCACTCCTCGCCGCGGCACAGGACATCGCCGGCACGCGTCGCGTGGTCACGTTCGACGCTGTGGGGCCCACGTCTGGGTGGCTCGACACACTGCACGCACGCGCCGTCGCGTTCTTGCTCTCGCACGATCGGCGCGCGGAGTACGAGACGCTCGCCGCGATGGATCCCGTCGCGCTGCACAGCGACGACCCAGAGCTGCACGCGCGCTACAGTCGCGCGACGTATCCCGCGTGGTTCTACGACGAGACGGCAATGCTCGCGCCGCCGCCGCTGTCCATCAGTGCAACGGGCGCCGCGGTGGCCGCACGACTGCGCCGCGAAGGCTATGACTGGACGAGCGCGCTCGCAGCTATTGAAGCACCGGTGCTGCTCGTGCACGGCGAACAAGACTGCGTGCCCGTCACAGAAGCCGACGCGTTGGCGCGCATCATCACGCGCGCGCATGTGCTGCGCGTGCCGCAGTGCGGGCACATGCCGTTCTTCGAGTGGCCGTCGATGGTGTTTGAAGCCGCGCTCCGCTTTTTGCGCGCATGAAGTACATCGTGCTGCTGCTCGTGCTCGCGGCGTGCGCGCTCGCGGCGTGCGCGCCGGCGGACTCTGGGGAGTCCCGCGCGACGCACATCGTCGTGGAAGAATCGCCCTCGCTCACTGCGGGTGAGTTGATGGAATCATCCAGCGCCGAGCCCGAGCGCGATCCACTCGCGATCGCTACCGCGCTTGAGACGCGCACCGATGGCACGTACTTCATCGAGCTGCTGGAGATGCGCTCGGGTTGGAGCTATCGCTGGCCCGATCGTCGTCTCGAGCCGATGCGTGTGTGGATTGAGCCTTCCACGAACGTCGCGTATCACACCGACTACGCGCGCGCCGTCGAAGACGCGTTCAATGCATGGGCAGGTATCGGACTTCCGTTTCTCTTCACGTTCGTGCGCGACTCCGCGCGCGCGGAAGTGCACGTCACGTGGGTGAACAAGTTTGACGAGCGCATGACCGGGCGTACCCTGTGGCGTCACGATCAGCACGGCTGGATCGCCAGCGGCTCCATCGAACTCGCGTTGCATTTGCCTGACGGGCGCGACGTAAACGTCGATGGCGTGCGCGCGATTGCGTTGCACGAAGTGGGACATCTCGTCGGACTCGATCACCCCAACGACGCAACCAGCGTGATGGCCGCGCAGGTGTTCGTCACACAAATGAACGAGGCGGACCGTCGCACGGCCCGCCTCGTCTACGATCTCCCGCCGGGTCGCCTGCTGCCCTAGCGCTTACTGACGCGGCAACGGTGTCGCCGTGCGGCGGAATGTCACCGTGCGCGTCTCGCGCGCACGCAGCACGCGCATCGAGACCTGCGGTGCATCCGACAAGCTGAGCAAGCGCGCCACGACAATCGGCGATGTCGCGGTGGTACCATCGACGCTCAACACCACGTCGCCAGCCTTCAATCCAGAGATTGCGGCCGCAGATCCCGCGGCAACTTCGTTCACGAGCACGCCATCGGTGCCGTTGCGAATGCCGAGCACGCCGCGCCAATCGTTGTCGAGCGTGCGGAACTGCGCGCCGTTGAAGTACGCAATCTCACTCGTTGCACCGTTGGTGACGCCGTACATGAACACCATTGGCGCACCGCTCGCTGGCGGCGTGGGCGGAGCCGGTGGCGTGGGCGAAACGCCAGGTGCCGGCGGCGTGGGCGCGGTGCGGCCAATACGCGGTGTCGGAGGTGCGGGCGGCACGCCAGGCATCGGCATCACCGTCACCACGCGATTGCCCTGCGCGTCAGACGTGTCGCGCACCCACACGCGCGCCACGCTGCCCATGCGCAATGGTTGCATGGCGCGCTCAAACTCGGGGCACGCGGCAATCATCCGCTGCGGGCGCGGGGCAACGGTCAGCGTGAACTCACGTGGCGCACCTTCGCGCACGACCG
>JAYUWY010000004.1:0-9818 GCA_043753285.1 Gemmatimonas sp.
AGCACGAGCGCGCGCAGCCGCACGTGCATCACCGAATCGCCGAGCGCCCCAAACGCGTTCTCGCAGGTCGTCGTGCGCTGGGCCAATGCCCGGTAGCGCGCATCCCACTCGGGCACCGGCCACGTCGGCACCGCGCGACCATCCGGCACACCCAACGAGTCGCGCAGCGCGAACGTAGAATCGGCAATGCGGGCTCTCGCGCGCCGGGCGATCTGCCGAATCCGCGCGTCCGCGTGCGCCTCGCCGGCCGCCAGAGACGCGTGACGCCCGTCCCGGTGCTCCTCGGCAGTCAAAATCCCATAGATGAGCCCGGAGTCGGCGCGCGTGAGCGTTTGGGCCGCGGCGGCTGAGCTCAGAACCAACAGGATGGCAAGCAGGCGGGGTGAGATTCGCATGCAAAGATGCTACCCCCGCCGCGTGGCCTCGGAAACCCCCACGGAGTAGAATTCCTCCACGATGCTGATCCTAAAATTCCTCTCGACGCTCTTCAAAGCGCTCAACTCCGACGGCACGCCGGGGCAGGTGGGAATGGGGATGGCGCTTGGCATATGCTTTGGCCTGACGCCCCTCGTTTCGCTGCACAACCTGGTGGTCCTCGCCATCGCGATGTTGACCACCGTCTCGTTTCCCGGCGTGATCCTCGGCTGGGCCATCGCCACACCCATTGGCTTCTTGCTCGATCCGCTCTTTCACAAGATTGGGATGGCGATTCTCACCAACGAATCGTTCGCGCCGTTTTTTACGTGGGTTGTGAATACGCCGGTGGTCGCGCTCTCGCGACTCAACAACTCCGTCGTGCTCGGCAGCTTGGTGTTTTGGATTGTCGTGTTCATCCCAAGCTTCTTCATGTTTCGCGTGCTGGTGCGGCGCTATCGTGCGGACGTGTACTCGCACGTGCAGAAGTGGCGCATCGTGCAGGTCGTGAAGGGCTCCAAAGTGTGGCAGACCTACGAAACGCTGTGGCCGTCGCTATGAGGTACATTCGCTGGAAGGCACTGTTGCCCTTGAGCGCGATGCTCGGGCTGATGGCGTTGTGGGCGATTGTTTTTGCTGATCGCACCCTCAAGTGGGTCGTGGAATCCGGCGGCACGTCCGCCGTCGGCGCACGTGTGGATGTCGCCAACGCCAAGCTTGGTATTGTGAGCGGCAATGTCACGCTGCAGGGAATCGAGGTCACGAATCCCAACGCGCCGATGACCAACCTCGTATCGGCGGACGAGTTGGTGTTTGACGTGGATCTCCTGCCCGCGCTCGAGAAGAAGCTTGTGATCGATACCGTCGCCGCGCGCGGTATTCGATTCGGCACCGCGCGTCAGACGTCAGGTGCCGTGCCGCAAGATCCAAACGACGAAGAAACCACCTCTGCAGTGATGGAGCGGTTCAAGTCGCAGATCAAGGTGCCGCCGCTTGAGCTCTCCACGCTCACGAAGTCGGTGAACGTGGGCGCCATCTCTGCCGACTCGCTGGCCACATTGCGCGAAGCGCGCCACGCGATTGCGTTTGCTGATACCGCGCAAGCGAAGCTTATGGCCGACATCAACGCGGCCGATCCGCGCCCCACGCTGGATTCAGCGCAGGCGCTCGCGACGCGTCTACAGAATGCCAATCTGCGCACGCTCGGGCTCGGCGGCGTGCGTACTGCAGTGAACGATGTGCGTCGCACGCTGCGCGAACTCGGCCAGCTCGACGACAAGCTCAAGACGTTAGAGACCGAAACGCGCGGCAACGCGGCAGGAATGCAGGCGCGACTGACTGCGATTTCCGATGCTCGCGCCGAAGACTACGCGTACGCGAAGTCATTGCTCAAACTGCCGAGCTTTGAAGTGCCGAGCATTGGACCGCAGTTGTTTAGTGATCTCATCGCGGAGCGCATGGCGGGTGTGATGTACTGGGTATCTCGCGCCGAGAAATACGTGCCGCCGGGACTCCGGCGTCAGACGCGGCCTGGTGCCAATCGGGTGCGCGCGTCGGGAACGGATGTGTTGTTTCCCAAGGAGAACGTGTATCCGCAGTTCTTGATGCGCGTGGCCGACTTATCGATGGCGCTCGGTGGCGACGGCGCGACGGCGGGGAACTACACCGCGAAGATTGTGGGCCTCACGTCACAGCCGGCGGTGTACGGCGCGCCGACCACGTTTGCGCTGTCGCGCACCGAAGGAGTCACCGGTCCGAGTGACATTCGCATCAATGGATTGTTTGATCACCGCGATACGCCGGTGCGCGACACGATTGGTGCGCGCTTGTCGGGCATCACGCTGCCCAACTTCCCGTTGGGTGGACTCGGTGGCGCTGTCGTGTTGGGCACCGGAACGTCGCAGATGTCACTAGTAATGAATGGCGAGGCGCTCACTGGGCGTTGGCGCTGGCAGGCGCCCAGTGTGACGTGGCAGCGTGATACCACGCGCGCGCGTCCGTCGGATGCGCGCGCGGCGATGGTGGAGGACGCGCTGTGGCGTGCACTCGCTCGCATTGACTCGGTGGAGATTGACGCAGTGTTTGGCGGCACGATGCGTTCGCCCACAATGGCCGTGCGCACCAACATCGCCGATGCGGTGTCCAACGCCTTGAAGGAACAGTTGAGCGAAGAAGTGCGGCGCGCCGAACAGCAGGTGCGTGCGCGTGTGGATGAGCTGGTAGACGCGAAGGTGGCCGAAGCACGCGGCGCCGCGGACAAGGCCAAGGCGCAGGTCATGGAGCGCATCGCGGCCGAGCGCGCTCGGTTAGAAACACAGAAGGCAGCGCTCGAAGCGAAGTTGCGCGAGTTGACGCGCATTCCTGGAATCGGTTGAGGCAATAGTATGGGAATCGGACGTACGTTGTTACTTGCGGCTGCCAAGAGCGATGCGTTGAATCGTTTTGCCACCAAGAGCAAAGTGGTGAAGCGTGCGACGAGCGCGTTCATGCCTGGCGAGACGATGGAAGCGGGCTTGTACGCGGGCGTCGAGATTGCGCGCAGCGGAAGGTCGATTCTCTACACGCGGTTGGGCGAAGCGCTCACGGATATTCGCGACGCTGATGGCGTGCGCGATCACTATCTCGCGCTGTTCGCGGAGATCAAGGCGCGCGGCTTGCCGGCGCAAGTGAGTGTGAAGCCCACGCAGTTGGGCTTTGATCAGTCGCTCGAAAAGTGCACCGAGCATTGCGTCGCGCTGGCTGAGGCAGCGGAGCGTTCTGGGTCTGCACTCTGGCTCGACATGGAAGATTCCACGACGGTAGATCGGACGCTCGAGTTGTATCGTGCGGTGCGCTCGCGTCATACGAAGGCTGGTATCGCGATTCAGGCGTATTTGTATCGCTCGCCAAAGGACGTGGAGGCGCTGTTGGCGCTCAATCCCACGATTCGTTTGGTGAAAGGCGCGTACGCGGAGCCGGCGAGTGTGGCGTATCCCAAGAAGGCAGATACCGACAGCGCGTACGAAGCAATCGCCACACAAATGCTTGAAGGCGCGAAGAAGGGAACCTGTCATGCAATCTTCGGCACGCACGACATGCCGTTGTTGCGCCGCATCATCAGCAAAGCCAAGTCGTTGGGTGTGACGCCTGGCGCTTACGAGATTCACATGCTCTATGGTATTCGCGACGCCGAGCAGCGCACGCTGGTGGCGGACGGTCAGACGGTTGCGACGCTCATCTCGTACGGCGAGGCGTGGTACCGCTGGTACATGCGCCGACTCGCGGAACGTCCGGCGAATGTGGGCTTCGTGGTGCGCTCGATGTTTGGCTGAGCAGTCGGCTTGCGGGGGAGCGGGAGAGTATATTACTGTATGGGAGTACGCTCACATCGCCCCGTTCCCCTTGAGGTAGCCCTGGATGCGGTCTCTCCCCTTCGCGCGCCTCGCGGGCGCCGTTGTTCTCGTCGCGGTTGGCGTAGCCTGCGCCAAGACGCCTGACGCGCCGCCCGCCGATTCGGGCCTCGCCGTGCAGTTCACCGAGGCCAACTGGAAGCCGAAGCGCGAAGCCGATATTCCAAACGACTCCATGGGCGCGTCCGTGCGACGTGGCTTGTACTTGCTGCGCTTCACGCCAGAATCTCTACCCGCGTACGCAACGAGCGGGTTGCGGTGCACGTCATGCCATCAAGACGACGGAATCCGTCCGTCGTCGGGGCCACTCACGGGATCGCACGCGCGCTTCCCCAAGTACATGTCGCGCACGGGCGCCGTCATCACGCTCGCGGATCGTGTGAACTACTGCTTCACGCGCTCGCTTGCCGGCAACGTGTTGCCGGTGGACAGCCGCGAGATGACTGACCTGCTCGCATACATGGCCTTCATCTCACAGGACGTGCCGGTGGGTGTGCAACTCACCGGTCACGACGGCCTGATCAAGATGCCCGAGATGCTTGAAGGCGATGCAACGCGTGGGGAACAGTTGTATGTGTCGAAGACCTGCAGCTCGTGTCACGGTGCCGATGGCAACGGCGTGGGCCCGCTTCCGCCGCTGTGGGGGCCGCGCTCCTACTCCGTTGGCGCGTCGATGTCTCGCATCGAGCGTGCAGCGAGCTTCATCTACCACAACATGCCGCAGACAGCGCCTGGCACGTTGACGGCTCAAGAGGCGTTTGACCTCGCCGCATACATCAACGGCAAGCCGCGCCCAGATTCGCCGTCCAAAGAACTGGATTGGCCGATGGGTGGAAATCCCGCCGACGTCCCGTACGATTTGCGCTCGGGGCACAAGGCATTCCGTCCGCCGCCACTGTTGCCGCGTGCCACACCTCGCACCGCAGTGGTGCCCGTGCCGCCGCGCGCGGCGCGCTCACGCTGAGCGATCGCGATGCCGCGCAAACTTTCGCGACGTGAAATGATTGCTGGCACGGCCACCGCGTTGGGCGCGGCGGCCGTGGGATCTGCCGGTGCGCAATCCGCGACACCGGACGCCGCACCCGTGGTCCCCACAGATCCCACCAAGCTCCAAGGACTTCCGACGAGTCCACTCGGTGCGCGCTCGCCATTTGTGAAGCCCGTGCGCGGCCCGAGCACGGGGCTGACCGTGGGCGCGTCGTACACGCCGCTGCAAGAACTCACCGGGCCCATCACGCCCGCTGATTTGCACTTTGAGCGACACCACGCGGGCATCCCCGTGATCGATCCCGCGCAGCATCGCTTGATGATTCACGGGCTTGTGGAGCGCGAGATCGTCTTGACGATGGACGACATCAAACGTTTTCCGCAGGTCACGCGCACATACTTCGTCGAGTGCTCCGGCAATGGACGCGCGGCGTTTCGCGATCCCAAGCCGGACATGACGCTGCAACGCGTCGCGGGCATGGTCTCGACGTCCGAGTGGACAGGCGTCCCGCTTGCCACGTTGTTTCGGGAAGTGGGGGCGAAGCCAGATGCGTCGTGGTTTCTCGCCGAAGGAGGTGATGCGTGCTTGCTCACGCGCTCTGTGCCGATGGCGAAAGCGTGGGACGACGCGCTCATCGCGTGGGCGCAGAACGGCGAGCCATTGCGCCCCGCGCAAGGATTTCCGTTGCGCCTCGTACTGCCTGGCTGGGAAGGCAACATCAACGTGAAGTGGTTGCGTCGCCTCGAACTCGGCACGCGGCCATGGCGCACTCGCTGGGAAACGTCGAAGTACACCGATCCCGTGCTCGGCAACAAAGCGCGCGAGTTCACGTTTGAAATCGATGTGAAGTCTGTGATCACCACGCCCTCGCATCCAGGCACCATCACGGCGCGCGGCTGGCATCCGGTGCACGGACTCGCGTGGAGTGGACGCGGGCGCGTGACGCGCGTTGAGGTCAGCACCAACAACGGACGCACGTGGCACGACGCGGAGCTGATGGGAGAGTCATTGCCCAAGTCCGCGGTGCGATTTCAGCACATGTGGGCGTGGGACGGCGATGCGCACGTGTTGTTGTCGCGTGCACATGACGATGCGGGCTACGTGCAACCCACGCGTAGCGCGTTGATTGAATCGCGCGGACCTGGCACGGACTACCACTTCAATCCGGTTCTCGGATGGAACGTCGCGCGCGATGGTGTCGTGACGTTCCACGGAGCCACCTGATGCGCGCAGTATTGGCACTCCTCGTCGTCGTGAGCGCGACCGCGTGCAGTGAAGCGCCGAAGGCGGCATCGCACGCGCAGTACGCCACGGGGCATTTCGCATTGGGTACACCGGCAACCGCTGCACAGATTGCGGCGTGGAATACCGACATCGGTCCCGATGGGCTCGGACTTCCCGCGGGCCGCGGAAGCGCGAAGCAGGGTGCCGTGATCTACGCCGCGCAGTGCGCGGCCTGTCACGGTGCCGAAGGGCAGGGACTCGAGCCGCTGTACCCCGCACTCATTGGTCGGCCAGCGGACGTGGAGTCGTTCGACTTTGCGTCGCACCCCAAAGCGGTGCGCACGATTGGCAACTACTGGTCGCACGCAACGACGCTCTACGACTACATCCGTCGTGCCATGCCGCTGTACACGCCCGGATCACTCTCCGCCGATGAGACGTATGCCGTCACGGCGTACTTGCTCGCGGCCAACCGCGTGATTCCCGATACCGCTGTACTCGACGCCGCCGCGTTGCGCGCCGTCGTGATGCCTGCGCGCGACCGCTTTGTCGCTGATGATCGTTCTCCCACGAGGCCTTGAGATGACCAGTACTTCTTCTTCCACGCGCGCTCCGCTGCCGATGTGGCTCACGCTCGGCATCATCTTCGGACTCGTCGGCGCGGCGAGCATTGTGCTCTTTGGACCCATTGGCGTGTCCGGGACGTACCCGCGACTCATTGGCGAAGTCGCGCGCGCGGTTGATCCGGCGTACGCAGCGTCCAATCCGTATCTCGTGAAGATGGGCGCGCTGCTACGCCCTGAGACCTTCCTTGTCATTGGACTGCTCATCGGCGGTTTGCTCGGCGCGCGGCGAGACAAGTCGCCGGCTCCGATGATTGAGAATCCCCACGCCGGCACGACGACCAACGCACGACGCTACACCGAGGCGTTTCTTGCGGGCTTCCTGATTCTCTTTGGCGCGCGACTCGCGGGTGGCTGCACCAGCGGGCTCATCATCTCGGGGATGCAACAGTTGAGCATCGCCGGCTTCGTGTTTGCCGCTGGCGTGTTCGCCACAGGTATCGGCACTGCGAAGTTCATGCAGGTGGTTCGCGTGGGGGCGCGCTAACAATGGAAAACATCTTCGGCCTGCTCGTCGGCATCGCGATGGGCTTCTTGATTCAGCGCGTACGCGCGTCGAGCCCCGCCATGATCGTCGCCAATCTGCGTCTGGAGAACTTGAGCATCATCAAGTTCATGGCCACCACGATCGCCGTCGGCATGATCAGCGTGTACACATTGAACCTGTTCATTCCGCAGTTGATGCACTTTGATATCAAGCCGACGTATCTCGTGGGCGTTCTGGTCGGCGGCCTCATCTTCGGCATTGGCTTTGGACTCGGCGGCTACTGCCCAGGCACCTGCGTCGTGGGCATCGGCGAGGGCCGTCGCGACGCGTGGTTCGCACTCGGCGGTGGTATCGTGGGGACGTTGGTCTTCACGCTGGTGTACACGAGCGTCGTGCAGCCAATCATTGCCGTGCTCGACTTTGGCAAGATTACCGTGTACAGTCTGCTCAACGTGCCGCCGATCGTGCCCGCTGTGGTCATCGGGGTGTTGTTCTTGGGTATCGTCAAAGTGCTGCCCACACAGGTGAAGCGCGCGTGAGCACTCGACGTAGCGTCGCCACGCGCGCAGCCACGCCCGAACTGCTCGAGCGAGTCGCCGAGCGCTTTCGGGTGTTGGCCGAGCCGGCGCGACTCGCCGTCCTCCATGCGCTGGAGGACGGCGAGTGCACGGTGACCGAACTTGTGGAGTTGACGGAACTCGCGCAGGGCAATCTGAGCAAGCATTTGCAGCAGCTGTACGCGGGCGGCTTTGTCACGCGGCGGCGCGAAGGGCTGTTTGTCTACTACGCGCTGGCCGACGCCGGCGTGCTGGAACTATGCGCGCTGATGTGTGATCGGTTGGACGAAGACGTCGCGAGCACGCGCGCCGTGCTGGATCGCGCGCGGCGCCGCTAGCTCAGCGGGGCGGAATACGGCCCTGAATGTTGCCCGCAGGAACCGGCTCCACGATGCCGCGCTCGCAGCGATACACCAGCTCGCGTGCCAGCGCGTACAGTTGCGGCCCATCGAGCGAATCCGTCGCACTCGTCACCGGAGTGGCGGGGCCAGCTTCCTTACCACGCGGCGTCACCGCGCGATGTCCATCCTGCACCGTGCCGTCGGCGAAGAAACGCATCCGGATGTTCTCTTGGGTGCCGAGGATGCTCACTTCGCGCGGACGATAGCCGGTGGTGCTCACGATGGTGATGCTCCGACCCGTCGTGACCATCGTAACGGCCCACGTCACCGGCGTGGCGTCACCCGTGCGCGCGGCGAATCGTCCCATCGGCTGATTCTGTACGCGCAGGTCGTCCTGCGACGCCTGGCGTCGGCAAGAAATTGCTTCTTCCTCGGCGGGGAGCAGCAGCTCGGGTGAAATAGGCACGAGCGCGCGCACGCCGCCTTGTGCCGCAAGTGCCGGCGCGGTGAGCAGGAGACCGAGGAGCAGCGTGAGTGGACGCATAGGGTTGTCAATATCTACCCCCCATTACTGCGGATTGCCACACGTCCGCCCGCTGGTGAGCTTTTGGGATGGACCCCATCACGCACACAATGACGGGCGCCGTGCTGGCCCGCGCCGGCGGCGACACCAAGACTCCGTTGGCCGCCGCGACGCTCATGCTCGCGGCCAACGCGCCGGATATCGACATCTATACGGTGTGGACGGCGTCGAGCTTTGGCTCCATCGCGTTCCGGCGTGGGTGGACGCACGGCCCGATGTTCCTCGCGATGCTGCCGCTCATCATCACGGCACTCATTGTCGCGTGGGACCGCGGCATGCGTCGTCGGCGCAATCCATCGCTTGCCCCGGTGAATGTGCGCTGGACGTTCATCCTCGCCGTCATCGGCACGATTAGTCATCCCGCGCTCGACTGGCTCAACACCTACGGCATTCGCTTCTTGATGCCGTTCAATGGCACGTGGTTCGCGGGCGACTCGGTGTTCATCATTGATCCGTACTGGTGGATGTTGCTGGGCATCACGCTCTGGCTCGCGCGCGACGGGAAGTCGCTCGTGGTGGTGCGTCGCGCGGCGATGGTCGCGCTGGCGTATCCGTTGCTGATGATTGGCGTGAGCGCGGTGGGTGATCGCATCGCCGTCGCAGACGCGGCGGAGCAGGGCATTGAGCGCGTGAGCGACGTGATGTATCAGCCCAAGCCGGCGAATCCGTTGGTCGCCGAACTTATTGCCGTCACGCCCACCGCGTACCACTTCGGTGTGTTGAATTGGACGAAGGGCGCGCACGCCGTGTTTGGTGATACGGCAATCGCCAGAGGCCCGTGGAATGACGCGCGCGTGACGCGTGCGATTGCCACCGACCAAGACGTGCGTGATTTTCTCGTGTGGGCGCGCTACGCGTGGGTGCGAATCGACACGACCGCCACGGGAGCACCCGTGGCGGTCGTGTTCGGCGATGCCCGATTCCCCGAAGGGGGGCTCGCCGGCGGACTCGGTGGACTCAGAGTCCCAGTTACTCCATAGTGACGCTGCCGTCCGTGTGGCGCGTAATCGTCTTCGTCACCGTGGGGCCGTCCTTGAAGCTCGTCGTCACCGTCACCGACTCCTGATCGTTCGGCATCGAGATAGTCGTGGTGGAGATCGTCTCGCCGTTCTTCACCTCGTCAATCACCAGCGTCTTCCCAGCGGCCGTCGTGGTGCCAGTCTGCACGAGCGCGGTGCCGTCTGGGCTCAAGGTGCGCGCCGAGGCGACGAG
>JAYUWY010000005.1:0-4611 GCA_043753285.1 Gemmatimonas sp.
GCGTGCGCGAGCAACTTTGGCGCGGCGACGGAAGTTGGCTGCACGGCGCTCCACGCGGCGCGTAGCACCTGACGGCGCTCATTGGTGGTGAGCGGATCGCCGGGGAGTTCGCGAACAAAGCGATTATCGAAGCGGAGCGAGGATGACACGCCTCAAAGTTACCGCGTTCGGCGCCCGAACCGCAGGACGCTGTGCGCGCCCGTCTCAGGATCCACACCGATTCCTACCACTGCGTCCAAAGCGAGCACCGGCGTCACGTCCGCGAGCAGGTTTCCCGGCACCTCGACGACAGTCCGAAACTGACCGTTCGCTGCGAACACGTCAAAGACGCTGCGTCGGTCGCCATTGGGCACCCAACGGCGCACCCACACTAAGCCATCGGGCGCGGCGTACACCGCGAGGATTGGCGGGTAGGTCTCCGGCAGTCGCAACGCCCACACGTCTTCGGGCACGCCCGTCACTTGGGTGCGCGGTACCGTCACGCTGTCGCGTCGTAGGCGCAGCGCCTCAAGACTGTCCGCGCGCTCGCCCGCAGGAATGCGAGTGGCCGGCACGCTGCGGCGAAACTCGCGCACGAGCTGCCCCGCACGATCTACTTCGCGAATCACATACTCGCGACCGCTGGTGTAGATCACCGTGCCGCGCGCTGTGACGTCCCACGAGGGCATCGCCGCGAACGGGACGTGATGCATACCGCGCAGAATGCGTCCGCCGCTGGCGGACAGACGCACCGACGCCCATCCGGCGGGGACGCCAGCAATCACCGGAACGGAGATCGAGTCCACGCGCGCACCAGCGGCATCGTAGATATGCCAGAGGCCCATCTGTTGCGTCCGATTGCCACTATTGAACTGCGGATAGTACAGTCGCCCAGTCGCATCGAAACGCGTAGCGAGCGATGAGGTCCAGTCGCGAAACGCGGGGCCAGCGAACCGCGTCTCAAATCGTGATGCGCGATTCGTCGATGGGTCCACCGCAAATCGACTCACTTGATTGAGGTCACGCACGTACAGGCGCCCTGCCGCATCAATGGCGATTCCCGTGGGAGCTTGAAATTCGCCGGGGCCTTCACCTTTGCGGCCAATGGCGCGCACCGAACGCCCCGCGGCATCGAACACCCACAGCTTCGACTCCGCGCGGTCGGACACATAGACGTTGCCGTATCGGTCGAGTGCAACGCCTGTGAGTGTGCCGAGAGAATCTGCCGTGGGATGATCACCCTCGACAACTTGCCAGAGGAGTGGCAGGCGCACGGTGTCTGTCTGCTGCGCGGTGAGCGGAGCGCTGAATACTGCGAACGCTAGCAGCCAACATTTCATCGCACGTTACTCCGGAATGGACACCCATTCGACACGATCACCCACCTGAATCGTTCCCCCTTCAATCACCTGCGCAAACGCGCCGCCGCCCCAATGCGCCTCCAACGCGGCACGGAGACCCTCGCTGGCCTCGTCCATTCGCTCGCAGGGTGTGGTGTGCCCGCCAATCTTGATGAGCGTCGCTCCGATGCGCAAGAGTCGGTCGCGCGTCTCTTCGAGCGCGATGCCACTGATCATCAGGTTGGCGCGCCGCGCAGCGTAGGGAATGCTCGCCTGCAGTTCTTCCTGCACACGGTCCCACACTTCGCGCTCAATGATTGTGACCTGCCGCCGCCGACTGCGTCCCACGCTGCCCGTGAGTCCTTCACCAGCGACGAGTGTCGCGGTTTCGAGCGCATCCATCGACCCACGGTGCGCGCGCTTGCTCCAGATCGCCTCTAAGCGTCCGCTCATCACGCACCCGCCGCGACGAGTCGGTCAATCGCCTGCAATCCCGCATCGCCAATGTCGAGCGACCACTCATTCACATACAGCGCAATGTGTTGACGGCACACCTCGGCGCTCATCTCCTGGGCGTTGTCGCGCACATAGGCGGCGCTCGCGTCAGGATGATCGAACGCATACCGCACGGACTCGCGAATCGCGCGCTCGGCAGCCGCGCGAGTGCTGTCGTCGAGAGAGGCGCGCGCACAGATGCCGGCAAGCGGAACCGGCAGCGATGTCTCGCGCTCCCACCAGGCGCCGAGGTCTTGAGCGCAGTGCAGGCCGTGCTCTTGATACGTGAAGCGACTCTCGTGAATGATCAGTCCCGCGTCCACTTCGCCGCTGGCGACCGCGTGCAGAATCTTGTCGTAGCGTAGCTCGAGCGCGAAGGTCATCGACGGTGCAGCGAGTCGGAGCAGGCGGAATGCGGTGGTCTCGCGGCCAGGAATCGCGACGCGGCCGCGCACCGCTTCCTCGAGCGACATGGGTTCGCGCGTAACCACAAGTGGCCCAACGCCGTGTCCGAGTGCTGCACCGCTGCGCAACAACTTGTACTTCGTGCCTACGCCAGCAAACGCACCAACGCTCAGTTTGGTGAGATCAAACTCACCTTTGTGCGCGCGACGGTTCAGTTCTTCGATATCGAGCAACACGGGACGAATGCGAAACGGCGCGTCCACGAGTCCATGCGCAACCGCGTGAAACGCGAATGTATCGTTAGGGCAGGGAGAGTACCCGAAGGTCAGTTCACGCATTGGCGATTGCCTCAAGCAACTTCGGGGTCGCAGCGGTGATTGCCGCGAACGCCTGCTCGAACGCCCAGCGCGCGCGGTCCGTTTCTTCGATCTCGTTCGAGATGACGCGAACTTCTATCGCCGGTACTCCAGCGAGCGCGGCAGCACGTAGCACCGCGAATCCTTCCATCGCTTCGACATCGCAGCTCGCACTGCCACCGACCTGAGCCGTGGTGGCAATCGCAAGTTGCGGCGCATCGGGAAACGCGCGAGCAACGGCCGCGAGCAATGCGGCGTCAGAGACAATCGCGTTTGGCGCGTACTTCGGTGGCACGGTGAGATCGGTGTACAGAGACGCGTTGCCAATCACCAGCGTGCCAATGCGTACTCCGCTCGCGCGCCGTGCGCCGGCAATGCCCACGTGCAACACTGCTGAGGGCTTCAATGCGGCGATTGCAGCGGCGCTACGCACAGCGGCATCCACTGGACCCACACCGCACACCAGCGTGTGGCACGGCAACCCCTCCGCGAGTTCACGCGCGGTGGCCGCAATCACCAGGATGTTGGAGGCAGCGCTCATGGTGAAAAGTTAACGCGCTGGCCAACGGGCCTGCAGAAACGCGACCTGATGCCTCAGTGCATCCGCGCGCGCGACGGGGTCGGGATCGTAATCGCGCTCTTGGTCCGCCAGTTGCCGCGTGAGCAAATGCCCCAGGCCCTCGTAGACACGCAAATCGCACAGCTGCCGCGCACTCACCACCAACAGACAGAACTGTGTCGCGCCGCCACCTGGCGTGAGCGTGTCTTCGCCGCCCTGGACAATCACTGTTGGCGGCATCGGCACGCGCCCGGA
This sequence comes from Gemmatimonas sp., assembly GCA_043753285.1. Classification (GTDB taxonomy): domain Bacteria; phylum Gemmatimonadota; class Gemmatimonadetes; order Gemmatimonadales; family Gemmatimonadaceae; genus Pseudogemmatithrix. Next base: position 3,390 of record JAYUWY010000005.1, read on the forward strand.
GCTGATGGGCGAAATCACACTCGCGTCCACTCGTCCATTGAGCAATCGCACAAAGTGCGCATCGCGTGCGACATCGAGGGCGGGGGAGAGCAACAACAACACATCTGCTCCGCGATCCGCCACGGCGTCCGGACATCCCACTGTCACGGTGCTCGCTGCGAGATGTCCACCGGCAGACACTCCGTAGATCGCTACACGACTGGAATCCACGCCCAGCGAATCCGCCTGCAAGCGCGTCCAACGCAGCGCCGAACACACATCAGCGAGAGCTTCAATCGGAGTGCGCACGCTGTCACTCAAGCGGTACTGCACCGCGAGCGCCACAAACCCCGCTCTGGCAAACGCAGCTGCTGCGGGAAACACCCACGACGGATCGCCCGCCGTCCAGCCACCACCGTGCAGCAGCAGTACCGCCGGCCGCGCCACAGAATCACTGAACTCCCCAAACCGATACACGCGCAGCGTGTCGTTGCCGGCCACGGCGTATGCTGCGCTTCCAACGGGCTCTGGATCAGGCACCGTCTTCGCGCGGCATCCCACGCTCAACATCAAGCCCGCCAACAGAATCAGTCGCATCTCAGCAGCGTCCTCGCCGGCGATCTACAGGGAGGCACTCAAAGCCACTGCGTTCCCACAACCCGCGCTTGGCCACACGCGCCGAGTCTTGGATGGCGCGGTAGCGATCCACGTGTTTCACGTTGGGTGGATACACGAGAACCACGGCGTAGCCAGCGCGTAACATGGCCGCGTTCACTGATTCGCCGTTGGCCTTCTTCACATGAGCGAGCGTGCGCCCGTAGCGATCCTCCAACTGCACATCAGTCTCGAGCGTCACCGCCGAACCCACGCTCACCTGCTCAAGCAAGTATGCGCGCGCGGCGCGTCCGTACGGCGCTTGGTTGAGCTCGGGCGTATCAATGAGCAACAAGCGCACACGACGCCCTCCGCGGCAATTGATGGTATCGCCATCCACCACGCGCTCCACGATGCAACTGAGCTCCTGCGCCGGTGCGCGGCACGCGAACCCCAGCATCGCCACCAGCGCGACGGCACTCCAGTGAATCGCGCGCACCTCAGCGCTCCAGGATCGAGAGGTACTCGCGCCACGGTCCCACCGCGTCGCGATACTGCCCCGCCATCACGCGCGCCATCTGCGCCAGATGATTGAGATCGTGCGTCACCCACGTGGCGAGCAACTGCTCCAGCGTCGCCGACCCCAATG
>JAYUWY010000006.1:0-9788 GCA_043753285.1 Gemmatimonas sp.
CGGACGTGAGACTTGAGACGTGAGACTTGAGAGGGTCTCGCTAGCTCAGGTTCGCATCCGCGGCAGTTGCAGTTTCCTATATCTCAAGTCTCAAGTCTCACATCTCAAGTCTCAGAAAACATGAAAATCTTCGAAACCATCGCCAAGCTCGGCCACGAACAGCTCGTGCTCTGCGCTGACGAGTCCGCTGGCTACCGCGGCATCATCGCGATCCACGACACCACCCTCGGCCCCGCACTCGGCGGCACGCGCTTCTGGAACTACGCGTCCGACGACGAAGCCATCACTGACGCGCTGCGCCTCGCGCGCGGCATGACGTACAAGAACGCCGTCGCCGGCTTTAACCTCGGTGGCGGTAAGTCGGTCATCATCGGCGACAATCGCACGATGAACCGCGAAATGATTTTCCGCGCGCACGGTCGCTTCGTTGAATCGCTCGGTGGTCGCTATGTGACGGCCGAAGACGTGGGCACGAGCACCAGCGATATGGATTTCGTGCACATGGAGACCGAGTACGTCGCTGGTCTCGCCAACAAGTCGGGCGATCCGTCGCCGGTGACGGCGCACGGTGTGTTCCGCGCCATCGAAGCGTCTGCGAAGTACCGCTGGGGTTCGTCCTCGCTCGAGGGCAAGACGGTCACAGTGCAGGGACTCGGCAACGTCGGCACCTACCTCTGCCGCGAGCTGCACGCGGCGGGTGCCAAGCTCATCGTCACGGACATTCGTCCGGAGCGCGTGAAGAAGATTGTTGACGAGTTCGGAGCCAAGGCCGTGAACGGCGACGAGATCTACAGCGCCAAGGCCGACATCTTCGCGCCCTGCGCGTTGGGTGCGATCATTAATGACGACACGATTCCCAAGCTTAACGTCGAGATCGTCTGCGGCGGCGCCAACAATGTGTTGCTCGATCCCGAGAAGCACGCCGAAGCGCTCGAGAAGAAGAAGATCAACTACGCGCCGGATTTTGTCGCGAACGCTGGTGGTGTCATCAACGTGTACTCGGAAGTTGCCGGTTGGACGCGCGAGCGTGCGCTTCGCAAGGCGGACGAGATCTACGACACGGTGCTCGGCGTCTATCAGATCGCGAAGGACGAAGGCATGCTCACGTATCTCGCGGCGGACAAGCTCGCCGAGCGTCGCATTGCGTCGGTGCACGGCATGATGCGCACCTGGCCGCAGTGGCCGCGGAAGAGCTGAATCATGGCCGAGCGCATTCCGATTGCCTCGGATCACGCGGGGTTTGAGCTCAAGCAAAAGCTGAGCAAGGCCCTCACGGTGCTCGGCTACGACGTGGAGGACCTCGGGACCAATTCCGCGGCCTCCACCGACTATCCGGACTTCGCGCATCCGCTCGCGGAGAAGGTGGAGTCCGGTGAAGTGCAGCGTGGCGTACTGATGTGCGGCACGGGATTGGGCATGAGCTATGCGGCGAACCGTCACCACGGCGTACGGGCCGCGGTGGCGTGGACGCCGGAGATTGCCACACTCGCGCGGCAGCACAACGACGCGAATGTGTTGGTGCTCCCGGCGCGCTTTGTGAGTGACGACGATGCGCTTGCCATTCTGAAGGCGTGGCTCGATACGCCGTTTGAAGGCGGACGCCATCAGAAGCGCGTCGATAAAATTGAAGACACGGGCCACGAAAAGAACCCAGCGGGGGCGAAGTGAAGCCAGGTTGGAATAACTGGGATCGTCGTTTGCCAGGGCAGATGTTGCTCGGCACGGATCCAGAAATCGCCGCACTCATCGCCGAAGAAACCAAGCGGCAGAGCGATCATCTCGAATTGATTGCGAGCGAAAACTTCGTGTCGCCCGCGGTGCTCGAGGCGATGGGTTCTTCGCTCACCAACAAGTACGCCGAAGGATTGCCCGGCAAGCGCTACTACGGTGGCTGCGAAGTGGTGGACAAGGTGGAGCAGTTGGCCATTGATCGCGCGAAGAAGTTGTTTGGCGCCGATCACGCCAACGTGCAGCCGCACTCGGGCGCGACGGCCAACGCGGCCGTGTATCTCGCGTTCTTGAAGCCTGGCGAGACGGTGATGGGCCTCGACCTCTCGCAGGGCGGGCATCTCACGCACGGCTCACCGGTGAATTTCTCCGGCCTTAACTATCGCGCGGTGCATTATGGCGTCACGGGCGAAGGGCTCATCGATTACGCGCAGATGCGCGAAGTCGCACGCAAGGAGAAGCCCAAGCTGATCATCGCGGGCTACAGCGCGTACTCGCGCGTCCTCGACTATCAGCAGTTTGCGGACGCGGCCAAGGAAGTGGGCGCCATCTTTATGGTAGATATGGCGCACTTCGCCGGCCTCGCGGCGGCGGGCGTGTATCCGTCGCCCATTCCGTTTGCGGATGTTGTGACCACGACAACGCACAAGACGCTGCGCGGTCCGCGCGGTGGATTGATTCTCTGCAAGGCCGAGCACGCGAAGACGATTGATAAGGCGATGTTCCCCGGCACACAGGGTGGACCGCTGGAGCACGTCATTGCGGCGAAGGCCGTGGCGTTTCTCGAGGCGCTGCGCCCGCAGTTTAAGGACTACTGTGCGCAGGTGGTGAAGAACGCGCAGGCATTGGCGGGTGCGCTCATGGAGAAGAACGTGATGGTTGTCTCTGGCGGCACGGACAATCATCTGATGCTGTGCGATTTGCGTTCGCGCGGCGCGACACTCACGGGCAAGCTCGCGGAGAACTCGCTCGATCGCGCCGGTATCACCGTGAACAAGAACACGGTGCCCAAGGAGACGCAGTCGCCGTTCGTGACCAGCGGCATTCGCATTGGCACGCCCGCGGTGACGACGCGTGGCATGGGCGTGAAGGAGATGGTGCAGATTGCGGCGTTGATCGACCGCGTGCTGGCGGCACCGGACGATGCGGCGGTGAGCGAAGCCGTGAAGCGAGAAGTGCACGCGATGACCGCCGAATTCCCGCTGTACCTGTGAGCCCGATGCCCGATCTCGCGTTTCGCGACGGAGTGTTTGATCGCATTCGCTTGCGCGAGTCGCGGTACGACGAGCGCGCATATCTCTTTGTGCTCGCCGCGCTGGAGTTTGTGCAGCAACGGTTGACGGAGCGTCGCCACTTGGGTGGGCGCGAGTTAGCCGAGGGCTGTCGCGATCTCGCATTGGCGCGGTACGGCGTGCTGGCTCGCACCGTGCTGGAGCACTGGGGCCTGCGCACGTCGGCGGACATTGGCGAGGTTGTTTTCGCCCTCGTGGACACTGGCCTGTTGATGAGTCAGCCCACGGATACGAAGGAAGATTTCGTGCAGGCGTTCGATTTCCACGAGGCGTTTGATACAGCCTATCCGTGGACGACTCCCGTGGACGCCTGAGCCAGTTGTGACTACGCCTCGCGTGCGCGTCACGACGGCAGGTGAGGCCGCGTCGCGCGATCACGCGGCGATTGCCGCCGGCATGTCGTCGTACGCGCTGATGCAGCTTGCGGGGCAGCGCGCGGCGCAAATCATCATTGCCCGCTATCCGACCGTGAGCACCGCCGGCGCGATTTGTTTTGCTGGTGCGGGCAACAATGGTGGCGATGCGTGGGTCGTCGCCGCAGCGCTCGCGCAGGCGCGCTGCCCCGTGGTCGTTGTCGAGGCCGCGGAGCCGGCAACGCCGGATGCACTGCGTGCGCGCGACGAAGCGCGGGTCGTGCTCACGGCTGTGGCTGATCCCACGCAGCCCGCCGTGATCGTGGACGGCCTGCTCGGCACTGGCGCGATGGGTGATGTGCGCGAGTCACTCGCACCGTTTGTTGAGCGCATCGCGGGGTTTCGTGCGCGCGGCGCGACAGTGGTGTCGATGGATATCCCCAGCGGGATCGATGCGACGACCGGTGCGGGCGCTGGTGTCGTGCGCGCCGATCTTACCGTGACGTTCGGCAGCGTGAAGCGCGGCTTGCTGCTCCGCCGCGACGAAGCGGGCGCGATCGTGTGCATTGATATCGGGCTCGGTGCGCACGCGGATGCAGCAGATGGGGCACCGATTTTGCTCGACGTCGCATTCGTGCGCGAAGCGATTCCGCCCATTCCTGCGGACGCGCACAAGGGCGTACGCCGCCGTTTGGCAATTGTGGGCGGCGGCGAGGGAATGGCTGGCGCCCCGATGCTCGCAGCGCGCGGCGCTCTGCGCAGCGGGATCGGTATGGTGCAGCTGCTCGTCGCGCCAACGAACGTGCACGTCGTGCAAGCCGCGTTGCCCGAGACCATGGCAGGCCGCTGGCCCGTCACCGCGGAAGATCAAGACAAGGTGTTGCACTGGACGCACTGCTTATTGCTCGGTCCGGGACTTGGTCGCACCGCAATGACGCGCGCGCTCGTGGAGCGCTTGCTCGTGGAGTGGAAAGGCCCCGTGGTGCTCGACGCCGACGCCATCAACGTGTTTGAAGGCGAACCGCGCATGCTCGGCACGCTGCTCGGCGCACGTCCGGCCATCGTCACGCCACATCCCGTTGAAGCGGGGCGCTTGTTGCGTCGCACTGGTTCCATCGTGAATGCGTCGCGTTTTGAAGTGGGTGCGGAACTCGCGAAGGCGCTGGGCGCGACGGTGGTGCTCAAGGGCGTGCCCACCGTGATCACTTCACCCGATGGCCGCACGGCGGTGAGCGCCAGTGGCTCGCCGGCGCTAGGCACCGCGGGCAGTGGTGATGTGCTCGCTGGTATCGTTGCGACGTTGCTCGCGCAGACTGGTGATCCGTTTGCTGCCGCATGCGCCGCCGCGTGGGTGCACGGACGCGCGGGCGAGATTGGTGCGTCAGAGGGCAGCGTGCGCGGCACCTCGCTCGAGGACATCGTGGTCGCACTGCGCACGGCGTGGCGCCTCGACGAAGCGGAGCTACAAGCCAATGTGCTCGCGCAGCTTCCTGCGACGGGCAGTGTGCGATGAATCGGCACGTGCCGATGGGGCCGGGTAAAGAGTTTGATGCCGTGCGCGCGCTGCTTTCGCTGTGGGGCAGTGCGGCCGAAGGTGTTGGCGACGATGGCGCGATTCTCGATGTGCCCGCGGGCTCCAAGCTTGTCGTGAGCACTGATGCCACGGTGGAGGACGTGCATTTTCGCCGGCCGTGGCTGAGCGCCGAAGAAATCGGCTGGCGCGCCGCACAAGCCGCGCTCAGCGATCTCGCAGCGATGGGTGCCGCACCGCTTGGCGTGCTGTTGGGATTGTCCGTGCCCGTGAGCTGGCGCGACGAACTGCGCGCACTCGCCGAGGGCATTGGGAATGCCACGCGAGGCGCGGGTGCGCCGATTGTTGGTGGCGATGTCACGGCGGGAGATCGTCTCTCGCTCAGCATCACGGTGCTCGGCCACGCGCGAAAGCCGCTCTCGCGCGGTGGCGCACAACCAGGCGATACGCTTTACGTGACTGGATCACTCGGCGGTCCTGCGGCGGCACTGGCTGCGTGGGAGCAACACGAAACACCGAATGCCACACATCGAGCGCGCTTCGCGCATCCCTCAGCACGCATCGCCGAAGGGCAGTGGCTCGCCGCGCACGGCGCGACGGCGGCGATTGATCTCTCCGATGGACTCGCTGGCGATGTCGCGCATCTCGCGGCAGCAAGCGGCGTGGCCTGTGTGCTCAACTTGAACGCCGTTCCGTGCACGACGGGCGTGAGTGTGGACGCTGCACTGTCGAGCGGTGAAGAGTACGAGTTGTTGTTCGCAGCATCGGCGTTGGATGTGGCGGCGTTTCGCGCCGCGTTTCCGACGCTGGCGCTCACGGCCATCGGGCGCGTGGAACCATCGCGCGGCGCAGGCGAAGTACGCGCCGAACGCGATGGACATCCCGCCGCGCTGCCAGGCTCTCACGACCACTTTGCTCGATGATTCGCGCGATCTACGCCACGCTGGTGCTCTTGGTGAGCACCTTCACGTTTGGGAGCTGGGTGTTGTTGGCGGCATTGTGTCGCGTGAAGGACCGCGTGGGCTCGCCATACGACATCGCGCCGCGTGTGTGGGGCCGTGCGATTCTGCGCGCGAGCAATGTGCGCCTCGTGCAGCACAATCCTGAGCGCAAACTCGCCGACCGACACATCTTCGCGGTGAATCACGTCGCGAACTTCGATGTGCTCGCCGTGGCTGCTTCACTGCGCTGGATCAAGTTCGTTGCGAAGTCGGAACTGTTTCGCATTCCATTGTTTGGCAAAGCAATGCTCGCGGCAGGAATGATTCCCATCGAGCGCGCCAATCGAAAGGCCGCGTTTGGATCGTACTCGGTGGCCACCAAGCGCATCGAAGCGGGTGCGTCGGTGGCGGTGTATCCCGAAGGCACGCGCGGCAACGCGTATCCGCTGCGTCCGTTTAAGAAGGGTCCGTTTGTGCTCGCGATTCAAGCGCAGGCGCCGATTATCCCTGTCGTGGTGTACGGACAGCTCGAAGTGCAGTCCAAGGGCAGCATTCGCATCACGCCGGGCACCATCCATTTGCACTATTTGCCAGCCATTGAGTCCGTCGGTATGAACTACGACGACCGAGACAAGCTCGCGCGGCTAACCTACGAGTCCATGGCCGCGTGTTTGAAGCAGGAATACGGGGTGGAGTCACCGCCGTACAAAGGAGCGTAAGTTTGTGGGGCGGGACGGAAGACTGAAGACGGAAGATTTCCGAGTTCAGACTTTCGCTCGCTCAGCCAACTGCTGTTGTATTTGCAGTTCCTTCCGTCTTCAGTCTTCCGTCTGCAGTCCAACGTTAAGTCTTCCGTCTCGAGTCAATCTATGAATTCCACAATTATTGCAGTCTTGGCCCGCGAAATCCTCGACTCTCGCGGCAACCCCACCGTCGAAGCCGAAGTTGTGCTCGAAGACGGCACCTACGGCCGCGCGGCGTCGCCGAGTGGCGCGTCGACTGGTGAGCACGAAGCCAACGAGCTGCGCGATGGCGATGCCAGTCGCTACCTCGGCAAGGGCGTGCGCAAGGCCGTGGCGAACGTCAGCAAGTTCATCGAGCCCGAACTCATCGGCATGGACATTGTCGATCAAATGAGCATTGACCGCGTGATGCTCGCGATTGATGGCACGAAGAACAAGTCCAAGCTCGGCGCCAACGCGATGCTCGCGGTCTCGATGGCTGCGGCGCGCGCCGGTGCGGCGTCGGTGGATCTGCCGTTGCATCGCTACTTGGGTGGCCCGCTCGCGCGCACGTTGCCCGTGCCGTTGATGAACATCCTGAACGGTGGCGCGCACGCGACCAACACCGTGGACTTTCAGGAGTACATGATTGTCCCAGTCGGCGCCGGCTCGTTTAGCGAAGCGCTGCAGATGGGCACCGAAGTGTTCCACGCGCTCAAGAAGGTGTTGGTGAAGCGCAAATTGTCGACGGGTGTGGGCGATGAAGGTGGTTTCGCGCCGGACTTGAAGAGCGACGAAGCCGCGCTCGACGTCGTGATGGAAGCCATCGAAGCGTCCGGCTACAAGCCGGGCACTGAGATTGCACTCGCGCTCGATTGCGCGGCCAGCGAGCTGTACTCGAAGGGCAAGTACACCTTCAAGAAGAGCGGCGCCGGCACGAAGACTGCTGACGAGATGATTGAGATCTACGCCAAGTGGCTGCGCAAGTATCCCATCGTCTCCATCGAAGACGGCCTCGCTGAGAGCGATTGGGAAGGCTGGGGACGTCTCACCGAAGCGCTGGGCGATCGCGTGCAGCTCGTGGGCGACGATTTGTTTGTCACCAACACGGAGTTCTTGGCGCGCGGCATCGAAGAAGACGTGGCCAACGCGATTCTCGTGAAGGTCAATCAGATTGGTACGCTGACCGAGACGCTCGAGACCATCGAGATGGCCGATCGCAACGGATATCGCTCCATCATCTCGCATCGCTCGGGTGAAACGGAAGACACGTTCATCGCCGACCTCGCGGTCGCGACGAATGCTGGACAGATTAAGACCGGTTCGGCCAGCCGCACAGATCGCGTGGCGAAGTACAACCAGCTGTTGCGCATCGAAGCGGAGTTGGGTGCACACGCTGAGTTCCCGGCGGGCGGCATCTACGGCATCGAGGACTAAGAGCAGTGGCCACGAAGAAGCGCGCGAGTTCGAGTGCGGGTGGGCCTCCGGCCCCCCGCACGCCAGCGTGGATTGCCACGCGGGTGGGACTCGCCGCGGTGGCTGTGGCGGCCATTTCGTTCGCGGTGCAGGGTGGCGAGTACGGCACAACCGATTTGTTGAGCCAGAAGGGCAAGCTGGCGCAAGCACGCGTGACTGTGGATTCACTGCAGAAGCGCGTGGACTCGCTGGTGGCTTACAAGCGGGCTGTTGAGACCGATCCGGCAACGCAGGAGCGGATTGCGCGGGAAGAGTTTGGCATGGTGAAGCCGGGCGAAGTTCTGTACCGTTTTGCTGACCCCCAGTAGCCCCCTTCCCACACCTGCAAAGGGCACTTTTGCGCGCGCCACTCTTGTTAGCTCTGGTCCCGCTCGCACTCGGCGTCGCCACTCTTGACATTCCGCGCGGATCCCTCGCGCCGCTCGCCGTCCACGACAATACTGAGCCCGCAGGGGAGATTCGCGACGGAGTGCTCTCGCTCTCTCTCGAAGTCGGGCTCGGTATGTGGCACCCGAACGGCGAGGATCGTCCGGGTGTTGCCGCATTTGCCTGGGCCGAAGAGGGCGAGCGCCTGACGGTGCCGGGTCCGTTGATTCGTGTCCCGGTCGGGACCAGAACGCGCGTCCGCATTCGCAACCGGACCGATAGCACATTGGTGATTCGCGGATTCGGCGACACCGAGCGTGACACGCTTGTGCTTGCACCCGGTGGCAGTGGGGAGGTGAACGGGCGGGCGAGCAAGGCGGGGAACCGGATGTATGTGGCGCACGTGTTGTCTCGGACGCCGGTGCAAAAGGGCGAAGTGGATGCCCACGCCGTCGGGGCCTTCATCGTGGATTCACCGGAGACGTCTCGCGTGCGCGAGCACGTCCTCGTGATCTCGGTCGGTGCCTATCATCGCGATTCCGTTGGCGCGCTCACCGTCGACCGCGAGATGTTCGCGGTGAACGGGCGACCGTGGCCGCACACGCAGCGCCTGCGGGGTACCGTGGGTGATTCGCTTCGGTTTCGCGTGTTGAACGCGTCGTCCGACGTGCATCCCATGCATTTGCACGGCACGTACTTCCGCGTCGAATCCGTGGGCAATCTCAGCGGCGACACGGTACTGGTGGGTGACAGACAGCGCCTCGTGGTGACGGAGTTCATGAAACCGGCCACGACGATGACCATCGCGTGGATGCCGGAGCGGCCAGGGACCTGGCTCTTGCATTGCCATCTGACGTATCACGTCACGCCCAACATCAGATTTGGTAGTGAGGCCCTCTCGTTGGAAGCGTACGACGAGATGTTACTGCACGGCTCGTCAGAGGGGTCGCACGACGATCACGTGGAGAAGGGGATGGGCGGCCTGATGATGTCCATCGAGGTCCCAGCGCCGTCGGGTTGGCGGTTGCCCACGACGTCACGTCGCGCCCTGCGCTTGCTGATTCCCAACGATTCACAGCCTGGCGATGCACGGCCAGTGTTTGCCCCAAGCGTTGAGGACGGTGCCCAGCGCACCGCACCCACGCGACGCGGCGGACCGGGTGCCGTCCTCGTGCTGCGCGAAGGGGAGCCGACATCCGTGCGCGTGGTGAACGGATCGCGCGACCACGTGGCGATTCACTGGCATGGCATCGAACTCGAGAGCTACTTCGACGGCGTGGTCGGACTCGGCGGCACGTCGGACCGACGCATGCGTGCCATCGCTCCTAGGGACTCGTTCGACGCACTCATGACGCCGCCGCGCGCCGGCACGTTCATCT
>JAYUWY010000007.1:0-2329 GCA_043753285.1 Gemmatimonas sp.
GTCGCGCGCTAACGCCGCTTGCTGCTGATGGCCGCGAGTATGGAAAGCAGCGGCGGGGCGGCCGACATCTCGAGCAGAGCACGGCCTAGCGGCCGCCCCACAACTGCTTCTTATTGAAGCGTCCACAGCAGAAGCACACGTTATGGCGACCCTGCAGGCGTCGCGGCAGCCGGAGGGAACCATTTAGCCTAGGGTTGGTGTCCAACCAGCAGCCACTCTGGAGTCATCTGCGTGCGCTCAATGTCGCAGCCCTCGCGTCGCTAGCCGCAATCCCAATCGTCGACGCGGTACTAGAAGCCGCTCGCTTTCCCGCCGCCGGAGCGCGTATGCCGAACGTCCGTCTGCTTTTCATGGTTGCGCTGCTGCCGATCGCCTCCGCCTCAGCTCAGCATCGTTTGGACTTCACGGGCCGCCCCGATGCCACGATAAGCGAACCCTTCACGATGATCGCCGGCGTACGCGAACTCCCGGGAGCGCGCGCGCTCGTCACCGATCAGATGGACCGCGGCATCGTGCTGGTCGACTTCACAGCGGGCACACGAGAGCCCGTCGGTCGCCAAGGCGAAGGTCCGGGCGAGTATCGGTTTCCCACGGCGCCACTTTCTGGCGTCGCCGATACCACGTGGGTCGTGGACGGAATGCTTCGTCGTATCCTCAGAGTGTCTTCCGACGGACGGATTGCGGCCACGGCGCTCGCGATGCCCACCGGCGGCGTACCGGGCGGACTGGCGCGAGCTCGTGGAACCGATCGACGCGGCCGATTCTACTTCGAGGGAAGTGGGTTTGATCAAGAGCGAGGCGCGTTCATCGATTCGGTCGCGGTCGTCCGCTGGAATCCTGCCGATGGGCGTACCGAGGTCATCACACGCGTATCGAACGGTGGGCGCGTAAGGGTCAACCTATCCACTGGCGCCTCCTCGCTCGCCCGTTCTATCACGCCGTTCCCGCATCTCGACGCGTGGACGGTGCTCCCCGACGGACAGGTCGTCATCGTCCATCACAATCCGTTCCGAATCGATGTCGTCGACGCGACGGGAAACGTGCGACGCGGTGCGGTCCAGACATTCTCCGCGATTGCCGTGTCTGCCGTCGAGCGGGCTGCGTACCGAAGGCGTGTTGAGGGTGCGCGAGTTGGCGCGCTCCGAGTGGGTGGCGGTAGCGGACCGCAAAGCCGAGCACCGGAGCTTCCCGACGAGGCGTTTCCGCAGACGATGCCTCCGTTCATCGCCACCACTGTGCTCGCCACACCCGAAGGTGAAATCTGGGTAGGCCGCAGTCACGCAGCCGCCGACCGCAACTGGCGATACGACATCTTTGACGCAACGGGCCGATTGCTCGGCACAGCCACACTACGCAACGGTGCAGTGGTCGTCGGATTCGGCGCCGGTACAGTGTATCTGGCCCGCACCGATCCGGCGGACGACCTCGTGTATCTAGAGCGCTATAGGCGGTAAGGCGTTCACTCGCGGCGACAGAACAGGAAATGGGCTCGACCTCGGCGTCGAGCGTTGCGCGCGGCGCCATAACGAAGCTTGCTGCCGACGAGCGCAGGTATGGTAGCGGTTGTGGGGCCACTGCTCCACTTTATGGAAGGACTGCAGCGGCCCCACAACCGCATTTTATGGGAGCGCTCGCAGCAGAAGCACACGTTAGGTTGACCACGACACTTCGCGGTGGGGAGAGCATGCGCTCGACTGTTTTCGCGATGACTCTGCTACTCGCTTGCACCGAGAGAAGGCCACACGCGCTTCTGCCGTGCACCACCGCCACCGAGCGCCGCGTCGCAAGCGTCGACCAGCGAGTGTCGCTTTGCTTGCCGACGGATTTTCGCGCGACGGACGGCTCTGGTCACGCGTGGGTGCGAGGAGCCGCGTCCGATTCAAGCTACGTCTTCGTCTCCGTCTCCGTTCTTGACTCGGCAGCCCTGCAGGAGCTGGAGCGCTGGCCGCCGCGACTCAATGCGGACGCCCGCGGACTTCCGGATGAAGTGGTCTGTGAGTCCATCGAGCGCACCCGTCACCCGTGGAAGGCCGACTCGATCACCGTCGAGACGGGACTGTGCTCCGGCGGATTCGGCGGGGCACGCAGTCAGCCCACAGCCGTAGCCGGTTGGCGGCTCGCGGCGAGTGCGCACGTGTTCTACCAGGCGTTCGCGTATCGGCCCGAAGACCTCGCGCTCATTCGATCAGTCGCTGCAACCGTGACCGCCCGCTAGCATTCATCGGCGCGCGGCAACCTAACGACGCTTGCTGCCGATGAACGCGGGTGCGGATTGGGTTTGGCGGGGCGTCCGCGATGCTTTGAAGTGGTTGCGGCCGCCCCGCCAAAC
>JAYUWY010000008.1:0-2308 GCA_043753285.1 Gemmatimonas sp.
CTGCCGCACCGCCGGGCTACACGCGCGTCGAGGTACGCGATGCGTCGGTGATTGCGCGTCACGATGCAGTCAACGGCGTGCAAGACGCACTGGAGAAGACGCGCACGCTGCATTGCTGGGCCGCGACGGTGCCAGGCGCCAAGCCATTTCAGGGACGCGCGACGGCGTGGGGCACAACTTTGCCACGCGGTGGTCCGGCCGTCGTTGTGCGTCACGCGCGACACGGTGGATTGTTTGCAGCGATTACGGGCGATCGATTCTTGTGGCCGGGTCGCGCACCGTGGGAGCTCGAGGTGAGCGAGCGTTTGCGCGCGGCGGGCGTGCCCACACCAGCTGTTGTTGCGTACGCGTTGTATCCGGCGGGTCCGGGGTTTTGTCGCTGCGATGTTGCCACGGCGCGATTGCCTGAAGGTGCGGACTTCCCTGCGCTCTGGAAAGACGCCGATGCTGCGTCGCGCGATGCGATGCTCACGGCCACGGCAGCGCTCGTGCGCGCGTTGGGCTTGGTGAACGCGCATCACGAGGATTTGAACGCGAAGAACGTGTATCTCGCGCGGGAAGGCCGAGGCTGGCGCGCGTACGCACTCGATGTAGATCGCGTGCGTTTCTTGTCCGCGGGTGACACCCGCGCTGCTGCGCTCAACCTGTCGCGCCTCAGACATTCGCTGAAAAAGGGGCGTCAGCAGTTTGGCCTTGTGATCAGCGACGAGGATCTCGCCACGCTCGCGCAGCGCGCGATTGGATCGGTGGGAGCGAGCGCGTGAGTCTCTCGGTGCCGATGGACCGCACCGCGATCGTGATGATGTCGGCTGTGGGCGATACAGTGCACGTGCTGCCCGTGCTCACCGCGCTGAAGCGTCAACGTCCGCAGATGAAGGTGACCTGGGTGTTGCAGCCCGGCCCTGCTTCGCTGGTGCGCGGGCATCCGGACATCGACACGATCATTCCGTTTCACTACGGCACGGGGCTCGGTGGCTACACGGCCGTGCGCCGCGAGCTCGCTGCGCGCGCGTTTGATCTCGTGCTCGCGCTGCAAGTATCGCTCAAGGCAGGTATCGTCACGAGCTTCACCAACGCGCCGGTGAAATTGGGATTTGATCGCGCGCGAGCGCGCGACATGAACTGGCTGTTCACCACACACAAGATTGCGCCAGGCGCGCGCCGTCACGTGCAAGATCAGTACTTCGAGTTTCTCACACACCTCGGCGTACCGCACTCACCGGTGACGTGGAACCTTGGGCCGTGGGAGAACGAACGTGCGGCACAGCAGGCCTTTGTGTCGCAGTTCGATCGGCCATACGCGGCGATTGTTTGCGGCACGAGCGATGCGGACCGCGATTGGATGCCCGAGCGCTGGGCCGCCGTGTGCGATGCGCTGCACACCGACTACGGCCTGCAGCCGGTGCTCGTGGGTGGACCGAGTGATCGCGAGCGCGCGACAGCGGCGGCAATTACGAGTGCATGCCGTGCGGCGAAGCCGTTCAATGCGCTTGGCCATGGCGGACTGCGCGGACTTGTGGGCATACTCGACGGCTCTGCGCTCGTGCTCTCGCTCGATACTGCGCCATTGCACATGTCTGTGGCGCTCGGCAAACCCGTGATTGCGCTGATGTCGCAGGCAGATCCCAAGCGCACGGGGCCGTACGGCTGTGGCGATGCGTTGGTGGTGAACGCGTTTGCGGAGCCTGGTGATCCGCCGGACGAAGTACTGTGGATGCGACGTCGCGGGCGGATGCACCGCATCAGTGTGGACGATGTGCTGACGCGTGTGCAGCGTTGGCGGGACGACGCACGATGAGCGACCGCTATTTGATCGTGATGCTCGCCGCTGTTGGCGATGCGGTGCACGCGCTGCCTGTGGTGAACGCCATCAAGCGCGCGCGGCCGAATGCGAAGATCTCCTGGGTGATGCAGCCCGGCGCGCTCACGCATTTGCTCACCGGACATCCGAACATCGACGAAGTGATTCCGTTTGTGCGCAAGGACGGCATGCGCGGATTTCTCGACGTGCGCCGCGAGTTGCAGAAGCGCCAGTTCGATACCGTGCTCGTGCTGCAGCCGTACTTGAAGAGCGGCATCGTTGCGGCGTTTGCGCCTGCCTCAATGCGACTGGGGTTTGATCGTGCGCGTGCGCGCGATGCGTCGTGGCTGTTCAGTACGCACAAGATTCCGGCGCATCCGCTGCAGCACATGCAAGATCAGTATCTCGAGTTTTTGGAAGCGCTCGGGATCCCGTCGCAGCCGTTGGAGTGGAAGATCGGTCCGTGGAACGACGCGGAGCGTGAGTGGCAGCGACAGTTCTTCGCGC
>JAYUWY010000009.1:0-2306 GCA_043753285.1 Gemmatimonas sp.
CGCGCCTTTGTGAACCCCGGGCTCGTGTGCAGTGCCTCGCGGAACTCATCGATCGCATCTTCGCCCTGATTCGCGTGAAACAGCGCGACCGCGAGATTGTTGCGTGCAATCGCATAGGCCGCGTCGACCTCGAGCGCCTTGCGGTAGCTCTCGGCGGCCGCCGCATGATCGCCCGTCTGGTGCAACGCGACGCCGCGCTCGTTCCACAGCTTCGGCGAATCCGCGCGCTGCGCCAACAACTCGTCGTACAACGCAATCGCCGGCTGTGGTTCCTTGCGCAGCAAATGCAATTCGGCTTTCGCCTGCACGACGAGCGCGCGGTCTTCGCCCGTCGCCATCGCCATGTCGTACTCGCGGGCCGCTTCAGCCAACAAACCTTGCTGGCGGTAGGCCTGCCCCAGCGTGTAGTGCGCCAGCGGTTCGCCTTCGGCAATGCGCATCTGCGCCTGCGAGCGACGCGCCGTGCCTCCTGGGACCAACGCTTCGTACTTCTTGGGGTCGTACTCGTCGAGCGAGAGATTGGCCTGCGCGCGCGACAGCGCGGGATTCAACTGCACCGCGCGCTTGCCTGCCGCCTGCGCTTCGTCGTGCCGTCCCATGTCACCGAGCACGAATGACAACAAGAAGTGCGCGTCCGGATGATCCGGATTGAGATGAATCGCCTTCTGCAACGAGGCCAACGCTTCGTCAAACGCGCCCTGATTGTAGAGCACTTCGCCAAGATAGAAATTCAGCAGGCCGCTCTGCGGATCCTTGCTCAGCGCGGTGCGAAACCAACTCAACGCGACGCCGAGTCGGCCCGCCGCTTTTTCGGCAAGGCCCAACTGAATCATTGCGCCGACGTCGCCAGGACGCAGGGCGAGCAACGCTTGGAATTCCGGAATCGCGTCTTCGGGCTGTCCGAGCAACGCGAAGGCGCGGCCCAGCTCCCAGCGCGCATCACGGTCGTCGGCCTTGATGCGCAAGCGGTCGCGCAGCTCGGCGACGCGACGATCGTAGTAGCCCGTGTTGAAATACGCGACTTCGAGATTGCGCTGCGCCACCTGCATCTTCGGATCGAGATCGAGCGCTTTGGTGAACGCCTCGACCGCTTCTTCGTACAACCCCTTCGTGTAGTACAACACGCCGAGATTGTTGTGCGCCCCAGCGTCGGCCGGATCAATACGGCGCGCGAATCCACGCAGGACCTCGCGGTCCCGCGTTGACACGGCTGGGCTAGGCGACTGACTCACGACACCTTGATGGCAGTGAGCATCGCACGCAGCGATGGCGGATCAGGCAACAGCAGGAAGAAGCCGCGCAACGGAACCGTATCGTTGGCGAGCATGAACTCGCTCTCCACGCAGAACACGTGCGATGCACCTTCCGACGTCTCCACGTAGGTCGACGTGAGAATCGCGTCGCTCATATCAATCGCCAACACCGGCGGCGAATTGAGAATGCGCATGCTAAAGAACTCGGCCAACGCGTTCAAGTACGCCGCCGAGAGAATGTTGCCCGCTTCCTTCAGCGCGCTCTCTTCGAGCGGGTTCAATGCCTGCACCGGGCGTCCGCCCATCATCAGGCTTGCAATGCGCATCGCGATGGGCTGCGGAAACACGAGCAGCGTGAGCCCCGTGAGATCGCCGGCGATCTTGATGGCCACGCCCACCACCGGCTCTTCACCGTCGGCGATTGTGTTGGGCACGTCTTCGATGGCCGCCACCGTGATGTGCGGCACCGAGATCATGATGCGCTGCCCGGTGATCTCAGAGAGCGCCGTCGCGGCGTGCCCTGCGCCAATGTTGGCCACCTCGCGCAGCGCGTCGAGCGCTTGGCGAGAGAGATTACGAACGTCGTCGGTAGAATTCGTCACAACAGACTCCCCACGTCTACGATGAGTGCCGGCGCTCCGTCCGCAAGGATGGTCGCGCCGCTAAAAAGCGCGAGCCCGTCCCGGGCGCCGTCAAAGGCCTTCACAACGATGTCTTCCTGCGCCGTCAGTTCGTCCACCACCAGCGCCGCACGGCGCTCGCCACGTTCAATCACCACAATCTCTTCGCTGCCGCTGAATGCGCCTGGCATGTGCACGACATCGCGCAAGCGCAGCAACGGCAGCACTTCGTCCCGCAGCAACAGCATGTCGCGACCCTGAATCGGTCGCACAACGGCCGTGCCGCGCTCCAGCGTCTCCCGCACATGCGTGAGCGGCAACGCGTACCGTTCCGCACCCACGCGAGCCAACAGCGCACGCACAATCGCCAACGTCACCGGCAAGCGCAGCGACATCGTCGTCCCTGCACCCGCCACCGTCGTGAGTTCCACCG
>JAYUWY010000010.1:0-2301 GCA_043753285.1 Gemmatimonas sp.
GCGGGGCGCCAAGTTGGCGAGGTGAAGGGAGACTGGAAGGGCTGGAACTTCCGTTTCCTGGCGCCGAATGGCGTCGAGATGGGGACGGTGACCAAGAAGTGGGCTGGGCTTGGCAAAGAGCTCTTTACGTCGGCAGACAACTACGTGATCGCGCTTCACGACAACGCGAAGTTGCCGCCGCAAATGAGTGCGTTACTGCTCGCGGCGGGCTTGGCGATTGATATCGTCTACAAGGAGAGTTGACGTTACACCGCACCTCACACATCGCCGCGGCGGCTGAGTGTACGAATCAAAGCACCATCGCCCCGTTCCGATGCGGCACTTCGTCTGGCGCCTCGCGCGTCACGCGGGCGCAGCAGGTAGCCTTGTCGGCGTGTCGCTCGGCGGGGGCATGGCCGGGTATATGCACTTCGAGCAACTCGCTTGGCGCGACGCATTCCTCAACGCCGCCATGCTGCTCGGTGGCATGGGACCGGTCAATGCGCCCATCACATCTGGTGGCAAGCTCTTCGCCGGCATGTATGCGCTCTACGCAGGCATCGTCTTCCTCGTAGTCCTCGCCATCGGGGTGGCGCCTATCGTTCATCGTGTGCTGCACACCTTCCATTGGAAAGGCCAGTAAGCGTAGCGATTCGCCGTTGCGTACGTATCTACAATGAAGCGTTCACCGCAGAAGCACATCCGCGATGATTCAACAAGTACTCTCCATCGGAGCCGCACATGAAGCGATGCTGGCTCGTCACCTGTTCCTTCGTGGCGTCGTTTCCTGGCGTGCAAGTCGATTCATCAATGCTGCGCGCCAAAACGATCGAAGTGTTTGGCAACACGGCGCTTGTGTGGGGCACGTACTTTGAGCGCCTGCGATTTGCAGGACAACCGCCGAGTGCGCAGCACGGCCGGTTCGCAATGGAATGGAAACGCGGAGCAGCGGATGGATTGACGCTGCTGCTGTCGTAAAGCAGTAACATCACTCAACCGGTGATCATGCTGAACCTCCCCACGCGTCTCCCCAAGCGGATCGCCCTGCTTGGACTTTCAGTCTTCTTCGTCGCGGCCGGCGTGAATCACTTCGCGAACCCCGACTTCTACATTCAGATGATGCCGCCGTATCTGCCGGCACATCGCGAACTGGTCGCAGTAAGCGGCGTGCTGGAGATGCTCGGAGGCGTCGCGGTGCTGCTCCCGAGATTTCGGAGCGCGGCGGGCGTAGGACTTGCGCTGCTATTGATTGCGGTGTTCCCCGCCAACCTGCACATGGCACTCAACGCCGATCAATTCTCCTCTATGAGCCCCGTAGCACTCTACCTGCGACTTCCGTTGCAGATTCTCTTGATTGCGTGGGCGCGCTGGGCGACGAAGTCCGACACCTCGGCGCCAGCGAGCACGTGAGCTAATGGCGCCTCGTTCTGCGCTCCGTACAACATCCGCTCAGCCTGGCCCAAACAAAAATCCAATCCGCAGCGCCCACGAAGGCTTCACTGAATACCGCACGCCCGTGAGCGTGCTCGGCCGATACACAAACTCGGCAGTAAGTCCCGACGGATCGGTCCGACCTGAAAACACGAGGCCTGCAGTCATGCTGATGTCCAGTCCGCCGACGTTTCCGCCGTCATATGTAGTGTCGGCCATGTCAAAGGCGTACCCACCAAGCGCCGCGCCGGTGACACGGACGCCGATGTTGTCTCCCAGCCCGAACTGCGGCTTTCGCGGGTGAAATCGGCCTCCGAGGAAGAACGAGGTAAGCCCGATGCTCTGCGCGCCTGTGCTCGAGAGATCCAGCTTGCGATACCCAACTCCAAGCTCTAACTGAACATCGCGATCGCGGGCGCTCGTCATCCGCACGCCAAAACCGGACTGCGGTGTCGCAATCTCCGCCTGATCACTGGTGCGAATCACTTTCTGCGAGCCCCCGGTTTCGAAGAACACGCCGAGGAACGCATACGGCTGCGTGTACGGGACTTCCGTAATCTCAACCGTGATCTGTGCGGATGACGCCGAAAGCGGCAACGCGAGAGCAGTGGCGGCGAGCAGGAGAGATACCTTCATGGCACATGCTCCTTGAGGGCTGGTGAACCTGAAACGCGCTACTTCATTCCACTGATATGCTCCACAAACTGGTTGACGGCAACCTCAGTGCCCTGATAGAAGCCAGACGACTTGTTTGTCTCAAGATCCGCTTCATTCCGATGAAGCGCGGTGAACACATAGCGCGTGCCAGTGCCCACAGCTTCCATCGTCACAACGGCCGTAATCGGAATGTCGTCAAACACCGCCGGCCGATATCCGGGAAACAGCATCGAC
>JAYUWY010000011.1:0-2300 GCA_043753285.1 Gemmatimonas sp.
ATCGATCGAGCGGCGCCGGCGATCATCGCCATAGCAGACTCGAGGCTGTCGGTGTTGAGGTCGGGCATCTTGAGTTCGGCGATCTTCCGGACCTGCGCCTTGCTGATCGAACCCACCTTGTTGCGGTTGGGTTGACCAGAGCCCTTCTCAATCCCGGCCTCGCGCTTAACGAGGAACGCCGCAGGCGGCGTCTTCAGGATGAATGTGAAGGACTTGTCGGCAAAAATCGTGATCTCGACCGGGAGAATCGCATCTTGGCCCTGTGTCTTGGAGTTGAACTCCTTACAGAACGCCATGATGTTGATTCCCTGCGGACCGAGAGCGGTGCCGACTGGCGGGGCCGGATTCGCCTTGCCTGCAGGAATCTGCAGCTTAACGAAACCGGTGACCTTCTTGGCCATCTCTTCCTCTCTCTAGGAACGTAGAGCGCCGACGGGCTCCGGATGTTCACCGGGCTGACGTCGTGCGCTGACTCCCACGGTGGTATTTAGCGACGTCGTGGTATCCGTCGGGGCGCTTCTCAATGGCGACTGTGACCTCAGCCATCTGCCCCGCGCAAGGGCATCAACAAGACTTGAGACTTGAGAGGGGAGACTTGAGAGGGGAGACTTGAGATGAGACGCTCTCACGTCTCATGTCTCAAGTCTCCCGTCTCCTAGTGTCCCTTCAACTGTAAGTAATCCAGCTCCACGCTCGTCGGCCTTCCGAAGAGACTGACGCTGACTCTGACCTTACCCTTATCAGCCATCACGTCTTCGACCGTGCCGTTGAAATCGGTGAACGGTCCATCCGTGATCGCCACTGCCTGTCCCACGAGGAACGGAATCTCTTCCTTGGGCACAGACACTTCTTCTTCAACCGCGATGCCCAGCAGGCGCTTCACTTCGTCATCCCGCAGCGCCTGCGGTTCGCGATCCTTAGTGCCGACAAACTTGATCACGCCTTGAATGGCGTTGATGTTGTGCAACGTCTCTTCGCTGATCAGCATCTCCACGAGCACGTAGCCCGGGTAGACCTTCCGATCAACCGTGACCTTCTTGCCGTTCTTGATCTCGACCACCTGCTCGGTCGGGACCAAGGCTTGCCGGATACGACGCTCGTCGGGTGCGGTGTTATCCGCATCGATCTTTCGCTGGATAAGCGTCCGCACCTTGTTCTCGTGCCCAGAGGTCGTCTGGACGGCATACCAGCGATGCGTCACGCTTACGCCCCGAAGAGCGCAGGAATGCCGCGAACCAGTACAGCCTGCAGGATGAGGTCAAGCGTCCAGATTAAACCACCGATGAACAGCGAGATCGCGATTACACCGATCGAGAGCTGCGTCACCTGCGGACGATCCGGCCACGTCACCTTGCGCATTTCCGCCGCCACTTCGTTCACAAACAGAACGATGCGCTTGGGGAAAGACGGCTGGGCCTGCACGACCTCGCTGGCCACTTACTTCGTCTCCTTGTGGAGCATGTGCTTGTTGCAACGCGGGCAATACTTCTTCCACTCCACGCGCTCCGGATGGATGCGCTTGTTCTTCGTGGTGAAGTAGTTGCGGTTCTTGCACTCACTGCACGCGAGGATGATCTTGTCACGCGGCATTGGACTCTCTCAGATGAGGCGTTCGGGGCGGCCCCGTTTCAGGGACGCGACACGCCACCTTGGCCCGGACTTGGGCGGAAGGCGGCGAGCCTTGAAACGTAGACGGGGGAGCGCCCTACTGCAAGTGGCCTGCCATTCGGGAGTTAGGTGCCGTTTGGGGCACCGAAGCCGACCCGAAAGGGACTTGAGACGTGAGACTTGAGACGTGAGACTTGAGACTTGAGACGTGAGACTTGAGACGTGAGACTTGAGACCTGAGACCTGAGACGTGAGAAACTGCAAAGGAAAACGGGAGCCCGCCGAAGCGTGCTCCCGTCTCAACTCTCATGTCTCACGTCTCCAAAAGCACGCAACCGGGATCGAACCGGTGACCTCATCCTTACCAAGGATGTGCTCTACCGACTGAGCTATGCGTGCACCCTCTCATCCTCACTTCTCCACCTCAGAGCGGGAGACGGGGCTCGAACCCGCGACATCAAGCTTGGAAGGCTTGCGCTCTACCAGCTGAGCTACTCCCGCGTTCTCTCCTTCATCCCTCCACCCTCACCCTCCCATCCTGACTCCTCGCTCCTTCCCCTCGCTCTTCGCTTCTCTGCTTGTATGGTGGGAGAAGGATTCGAACCTTCGAAGGCGTAAGCCGGCAGATTTACAGTCTGCTCCCGTTGGCCACTTGGGTATCCCACCAATTTCCCGCGCTGCCACCGTAAGCC
>JAYUWY010000012.1:0-2291 GCA_043753285.1 Gemmatimonas sp.
GTCTTCCCGGAACGTTGTCAACATCCCAATGCCCTCTCGGATCCCAACTTCCGCCCGGCTGCGGAACACCACCGGGAATGGGATCCTGCGGAACCCAGCGAGGTCCGCGATTCTCTTCACCGGCACCGCGCGTGCTACCGCCGTCCGCAGGAACCCACTTGTTTGGTCGACGTGGACCGCCATCCTTGCGCTTGCCCTCAGGTAGAGGAGTCGGCGGGCCTCCGGTAGGCTCAGGACACACACCCTTCGAGTCTCTCTGTGCCTCGGGACAGAGTCCGAAGGGGTCAGAAAAGTTGACCGGATCTCCAGACGCAAACCCGTATTGGCTAAACCCGCCAGCGAGTCCGATTGGATCCATCTGCGTGAACTGCCCGGTCGCTGGATCGTAGAACCGGTTCCTTCGATAGAGCAGCCCCGTTCCGCCCGCCCCATTCGCCAACACCGACCCCACCCACTGCGGCATCGCACCACCGGACGTCGCCCATGGGAGCTTCTTGTAATACACCGAAGTCCCTGCCGGCCACTGAATTGTGGTGCAGCTCGTCGTCGCGAGCGCGCAATCGGCTGGAGTACCGTCGGTCCAGCTCGAACTCTCTGGCATTCCCCGCCAATCATAGTTCGGCACGCGCCCGTCGAACATCACTACCGGCTGATCGATGTTGCCGAAGTTCAGATAACCCGCCTCGCCCCAGAACAATCCCGTGCTCGTCAGCACGTCCAGCTGCGTGCTGTTCTGCGCGTCGCTTCCCTTTGCGCGCAGCTCGTAGAGGACTGCGCTGCCATCCCAGATTGTCCGCTCCACCACGCCGACACAACTCGCGCCAGAGCACAGTGCGGTGTACATCCCGCCGCCCTCGCGTCGAATCCGGCTCAGAACTTTTCGACCGAGCGCGTCATACCGGTATTCCTCCCACGCGCCGATTCGTCCGGAACTCGGCGCATCATACCGCTGCACCACGGCCAGTCGGTCATCAGCGCGATAGTAGTTCTTCGTCGCCACATAGGTGTCGAATCCTTGAAAGCGGCTTCGGCTCCCGGAAATCGACACGTTGCCCGCCTGGTCGACGTGCGTGTAGGTCGTGTCATCGAAAGTCAGCGTATCGCCAGGCGTCGCCCGCAGCGGTCGCTTCGCGACTAGTGCGCCGTTGTGGTTGTAATGTGACTCCTGCGGATACGGCGTGGTAGTCGCGCCTTTGTCGGCGCGGCTATACCACACTTGTCCCATCGCACTGGCGCGATACTGTTCGGCCTCCCACGACGCGCCGCCCTTGTCGGTCTCGCTCGCGACCACGGTACCGAGGCCAGAGTACGCGTTGGTAATCGTGCGGGCACCGATGTCAGGCACCGCACTTGACGAGACGACGCGGCGCATCTTACCCCGCGCGTCGTAACTCACACTGTCGAGAATGAGCCCTTGGCCTGACGCGCGGTCACGGTCGCGCCAGATCATCTGCCCGTCCTCATTGTACCCGCGCGTTTCGACGATGCCAGGAACGGGCGTTCCGCCGACGACCTTCGAGATTGTCAGCAGGTCCTGCCGCCCGGCGCGGTCGAGCGACACGCTTACGCGACTCGTGCCCTGCGCGACCGTGCTCAGATAACCGCGCTGCGCGTCGTAGGTGTACGAAATCGTTCCATCTGCAAGCGCGGTGGGCAACGCCAGCGAAGTTCTCCGCCCCCCGACATCGTAGCCGTACGTCAAACCGAATACCGTCTTGTCAAACGAGACCGTGGCGTAGCTGCGCGTGCGCAGGGTGTCTGTTCGCAATGCGCCAGCGGCGAAATAGCTGCGACTGATGCGCGCATCCGCGTTGTCTGCACGCACCATGCGACCGGCGTAGTCAAACACGTAGCGTGCCGTGTCCGCCGCGAGGACGAGACCGCCGTTTCCGTCGTTCGGATAAATGGGAAACGCCATCCAACAATTCCCGCCCGCATTTAGTTGGCCCGGCGCGAAGCCCGCGCACGCGGTCGGCCCAAAGGCGCGAGAGGGCACGATGCGTCGCACCAGCCGGTTCGCGGCGTCGTATCGTGAACTGACTACGTGGCCATTCCACATCGAATCGGTCACGATGTTTCCGGCGAGGTCGTAAACAACCGCACGAGGACCAGAGCCGAGTCGCCGTTGCAGGAGGCGACCCACGAGGTCGTATGTCCGCGCATCAAAAGACCCGGAGTAGCCGGGAGGCGCTGCGCCGCAGAGCCGCTGAGGGATGGTGTCGCTGCACTGCTGTCCAGGCGCAAAGTTCGGCGCGCTGAATGCATTCACCGTTTTGACGCGGTTCTCGCGG
>JAYUWY010000013.1:0-2290 GCA_043753285.1 Gemmatimonas sp.
AGAACGACTCGCGCGTGAAGTGCGTGGCGTTGAGCTGGGTGTCGTTCTGGACGGGATATCGAATTGATGCGGCGGCGATTGGCGCTGCGTGTCGCGCGCGCGGCGTGTGGTTTGCTCTTGATGCTATTCAGGGGCTCGGCGCAGTGCAGCTCGATCTGCGCAAAGTGCCGGTGGACATTCTCGCGTGTGGCGCGCAGAAGTGGCTGTGCTCGCCGTGGGGCTCGGCGTTCGCGTATGTGCGACGCGACTTGATTGCGATGCTCGAGCCGCCGGCTGCGGGTTGGTTGTCGCAGGCGAGCGCTGGCGATTTTGCAAAGTTTCTCGACTACGACCCGGCGTGGCGCAGCGATGCGCAGCGTTTTGAAGTGGGCTCGCTGCCGATTCAGGATTTCGTAGGGGTGAACGCGGTATTGGAACTGCTGCTTGAAGTCGGCCCGGCGAGGATTGAAGAGTATTTGGGTACATTCACCGGCGAGTTGATGAACTGGGCCGGTGCAAAGCCGGGTTGGACGCTGCTCACGCCGCACGAGCGCGAGAAGCGCGCGGGCATTGTGGCGTTCAAGACGCCCGACGTGGCCGCGGACTCGGCCACGCTGCGCGCTGCGGGCATTGTGCACAGCGTGCGAGAGGGAGCGATTCGCCTCGCGCCGCATTTTCACAGCACGCCAGACGACATTGTGCGTGTCACGCGTGCGTTCGGGGACTAGCTCGCCCGATTAGATTTCAAGCGTGACTGCCCCTGCCACCTCCGGTGCCCCGCTCGCGGCGCAAATCGCGCGACGTCGCACCTTCGCCATCATTTCGCATCCTGACGCCGGTAAGACGACGCTGACGGAAAAGCTCCTCCTCTACGGCGGAGCTATCCATCAAGCCGGCTCGGTGAAGGCGCGAAAGGCTCAGCGCCACGCCACATCCGACTGGATGGCGCTGGAGCAGGAGCGTGGCATCTCCGTCACCAGCTCGGTGCTGCAGTTCGAGTACCTCGGCTACAACGTCAACCTGCTCGACACGCCAGGCCACGCCGACTTCGGCGAGGACACCTTCCGCACGCTCGTCGCTGCGGATTCCGTTGTGATGTTGCTCGACAATCGCAAAGGCGTCGAAGAGCGCACGCGTCAGTTGTTCGACGTTTGTCGTCGTCGTCGGATGCCGATCTTCACGGTCGTCAATAAGTGTGATCGCGTCGGCGAAGATCCGCTCAAGCTTGTGAGCGATCTCGAAGCCGAGCTTGGCATCATTGCCGTGGCTGCGCATTGGCCGATTCATATGAGCGATCCGATTCACGGCACCGTGTTCCGCGGCGTGTACGATCGCCGTCGCAAGCGCGCGCATCTCTTTGCGCGCGACGAGAGGCACGGCGCCGATAAAGTCGCGACCACGCATCTCCAGCTCACTGGGCCCGGCGATACGGTGCTCTTCGATGCGCTCGGCGGCACGGACGAAGCACTGCAGGCCGTGGAGAAGCTCGCGCACGACATCGAGCTGCTCGACATGGCCGGCCACGAGTTTGATCCCGAAGCGATCATCAATGGCGAGCAGACGCCCGTGTACTTCGCGTCTGCGCTCACCAACTTCGGCGTTGAGCCGTTTCTCGAAGACTTTTTGCCGCTCGCTCCGGCTCCAGTGGGTCGCGAGAGCAACGCAGGTCGCGTAGAGCCCGCCGACGAAGCGTTCACTGCGTTTGTGTTCAAGGTGCAGGCGAACATGGATCCGCGGCATCGCGATCGCGTCGCGTTCTTGCGCGTGTGCAGCGGACGCTACGCAGCGGGACTTGATGTCACGCACGTGCGCACGGGCAAAAGCTTCAAGCTCGCGCCGCCGCAGCAGTTCTTGGGTCGTGAACGCGCGTTTGCGGAAGAAGCGCTGCCTGGCGATGTGGTGGGCGTGCACGACCGCGGCAGTCTCCGCATTGGCGATACACTCGCAGCACCGAACGCGCCACGCGCCGAGGGCGGCAAGTTGCTCGAATACGTGGGCATTCCGCGATTCGCGCCGCAGCACTTCGCGCGCATTCTCTCCAAGGATCCCCTGCGTCGCAAAGCGCTCGACAAGGGACTTCGCGAGTTGTCTGACGAAGGCGCCGCGCAGGCGTTCTTCGCTGACACCGCAATGGGTCCGATGCCCGTTGTTGGCGCCGTCGGAATGCTGCAGTTCGATGTGATGGTGCACCGTCTTGAGAACGAGTACGGCGCGCCGTGCACGCTCGAGAACTTGCCCTATCGCTTCCCGCGTTGGATTACGGGACCGGAAGATGCCATTCGTCGACTCGGTGAGGCGCAGGATCTCACGC
>JAYUWY010000014.1:0-9593 GCA_043753285.1 Gemmatimonas sp.
CGAGCCCAATCATCAGGAAGCGGAGAATCACTTCCCACGGCCACCCACTGATGAACGTCTCGTTATAGAGCGGTGTCTGGCTAAACCAGTAGTACGTCGCCAGGGTGCCGCCGGCGGCGGGGCTCGGAAGACCCTTGAAGTAGGACTTATTCTTGCCGGCCGATTCCACGTTGAAGCGCGCGAGGCGCATGACGGCGCACGCCGCGTAGAGGAACACGAAGATCCAGTCCCAGCCGCCGTGCTTGAGCACGGCGAAGTACATCATCAGGGCCGGAGCGAGTCCAAACGAGATCGCGTCGACGAGTGAATCGAGCTCTTCGCCAAACGGGCTGCCAGTGTTCGTGGCGCGGGCGATGCGACCATCGAGCATGTCGCAGAATCCGCCGAACACGATGTACCAGCCGGCCTGCACGTGATCACCACGCGAGGCCGCGACAATCGCGAAGATGCCAAAGAACAGATTGGCGAGCGTGAATCCGTTGGGCAGCATCACCAACGAGGGGCGCGGGAAGCGCCGACGACGTGCGGGGGTATTCATCGTGCCAACTCCGCTTGAAGAGGTGTTCCTGAAACAGTGCGCGATGGCACGCGATAGTGGTACGAAACCCACAGCGTTGCGAGCGTGAGGGAGAACGCGAGCAACCACAACGGCCAACTGCGACGCGCCAACGCTAACGCGTAGCCCGCGACGGCGAGCGTCAGCGCAATCACGATGAACGGGATGCCTTCGGGCGCGAAGTGCATGTGGGTTACGGCAACCGCGTGAGATCGAGCGGTGCACCGGTCAGCCGCTCATACGCTTCGAGATATCGACGGCTCGTCGCCGCAATCACATCATCTGGCAATGCCGGCGGCGGTGCATTGCCGTCCCAACGACCGGCATTCCTCTCCACGGCGAGCCAATCGCGCAGTGGCTGCTTGTCAAAGCTTGGTGGCGCAGACCCTGGCTTCCATTGATCGGCGGGCCAGAAGCGCGAGCTGTCGGGTGTCATCACTTCATCAATGAGCAGAATGCGGCCGTCAGCGGCGCGTCCAAACTCAAACTTCGTGTCGGCGATGATGATGCCGCGCTTCGCTGCAAGATCGCGACCGCGTGAGTACACCAGACGCGCGAGTCGCTCGAGTTCCGTCGCGGGCTCAGCACCTAGCGCTTTTGCCATCTGCGCGATGGTGATGTTCTCGTCGTGACCCGATTCAGCCTTGGTTGCCGGCGAGAAAATGGGCGGATCAAACCGCGAGCTCTCCTGCAGTCCCGTGGCAAGCTTCTCCCCGGCGAGTGTGCCGCCCTTCGTGTACTCCTGAAACGCAGAGCCTGCGAGATAGCCGCGCACCACGCACTCCACCGGGAACACATCGGTGCGCACGCAGAGCATCGAGCGGCCCGCGAGTTCGTCACGGTGCAGCGAAATCCCAGGCGCCGCGTCGACGATGGCGTCCACGTCGCATGACACGAGATGATTGTCCACTTCGCCCTTAAACTGCTGCAACCACCACGCCGTGAGCTGCGTGAGCACCGCGCCCTTGTACGGCACTAACTCATTCATCACCACGTCAAACGCGCTCACACGATCGCTGGCCACGAGCAACACGTACTTCCCGCCCACCGCATACACGTCGCGCACCTTACCGCGGCGCAGGAGCGGGAGGGGAAGTGTTGTCTGCCCGACGAGCAACGACGTCATACGCGCACCTCTTCCTTCATCGGCGCGACTGACCCGGCCGCCACGAGAATCGGCTGAATCACTTCGACGAGGAAGTCATCGACCTGTTGCGGGGCGCGGCCCACAAAACGCATCGGGTCGGTCACCGCGGCGAGGTCGGCACTCGGCACCGGAAATGCCGGATCCTTCGCGAGGCGCTCGAGCATATCGTTGTGGCGTCCTTCGTCCTTCATCGCGCGTGCAGCGGCGATGGAGTGCACGCGGATTACTTCGTGCACCGCCTGACGATCACCACCCGCGTTCACCGCGCGCACGATGAGCGCCTCAGTGGCCATGAACGGCAACTCTTCATTGAGACGTGAACGAATGCGTGCGGGATGCACTTCGAGCCCGCTCGTTACGTTCTCGAGTAGAATCAGAATGGCATCCGTCGCGAGGAAGGCTTCAGGAATCGTGATGCGACGCACCGCCGAATCGTCGAGCGTGCGCTCGAAGTACTGTACGCTGTGCGTCTCGTTCGCCGTGCCAGTCACGCTGAGCACGAAGCGCGCGAGCGAGTTGATGCGCTCGGAGCGCATGGGGTTGCGCTTGTACGCCATTGCCGACGAGCCGATTTGCTCTTTGCCAAACGGCTCTTCAATTTCACCAAAGCTCTGCAGCATGCGCATATCGCTGGCGAACTTCGCCGCGCTAGCCGCAATGCCGGCGAGTACGTCGAGCACCTGCTGATCGAGCTTACGCGAGTACGTCTGGCCGCTGACGGGAATGGAGCCCGGGAAGCCCATCGCTTTGCAGACCTGCGTGTCGAGCGCGCGCACCTTCGCGTGATCGCCGCCGAGTAACTCGAGAAAGCTGGCCTGCGTGCCCGTCGTGCCCTTCACGCCGCGCATCGGAAGGGTCGCGATGCGGTGATCCAGATCTGCAAGGTCGAGCACCAAATCCTGCAGCCACAGCGTCGCACGTTTGCCGACCGTGGTAAGCTGCGCGGGCTGCAAGTGCGTGTAGCCAAGCGTAGGCTCGTTCTTCCACTGCGCAGCGAACGCGCTGAGCGCGCGAATGACGGAGATCAAGCGCCCGCGCAGCAACTCCAATCCGCGGCGCATCTGAATCAAGTCGCCGTTGTCGGTGACGAAGCAGCTGGTGGCTCCGAGGTGAATCACGCCCTTTGCGGCCGGCGCAACGTCACCAAACGCGTGGATATGCGCCATCACGTCGTGGCGAAACCGCTGCTCGTAGCTCGCGACGGCGGTGAAGTCGATGTCGTCGAGATGCGCCTTCATCTGCGAAATGGCGTCATCGGAGATACTCACGCCGAGGTCCTTCTCCGCTTCGGCGAGTGCGAGCCACAGACGCCGCCAGAGCCCGTGACGGGTCTGGAGACTCCAAAGTGCCAGCATCGCCTTGGAGGCGTAGCGGTCGGCGAGAGGCGAGCGGTAGGTGTCGTGGCTCATCGGATTCGGAAGTCGGTCGAGTAGATGGTGCCGTTGCGCTCGAAGAACATGCGGATCGGCCCGCGGCCGATGTAGTACTCGAGCACGCGCGCGGCTTGCTGCGCGTCGGTCACTGGCGTGCGATTCACTTGAATGATCAGGTCGCCGCCGCGAATGCCAAGGTCCTGTGACACACCTTCGGTCACGGTCGCCACGAGTGCGCCGCGTTCGCCGCGCAGACCGCGCTCTGCGCGAATCGCCGGAGTGAGCGTGATGAGTTCGAGGTCGCGCAACACGGCCACGCGCTCGGCGCCAACTTCGGGCAAGTCGCGCACGCGCACCGAGACCTTCTGGTCGCGACTGCCGCGACGCACCGTGAGATCCACCGTCTCACCGACGCGCAGCTCGAGCAACTCGGCTTCCCAGTCATACGGATTGCGAATGACGCGATCGCGCGACTGCGTGATGATGTCGCCGGTACGCAGGTTGGCTTCGGCAGCGGGGGAGCCGGGAACGATTGTTTCGATTGCAGCGCCTGTATTGAGTGAGCCGCGCGCAGCCGTTGCCCCCGACTGCTGGACCTTCACGCCAATCCAGGGCCGACGCACAGCGCCGTGTGCCAAGAGATCTTCAGCCACGCGACGCGCGCGATCAATGGGAATCGCAAATCCCAATCCAATGCTGCCACCGCTCGGCGTGTAAATGGAGCTGTTCACGCCAACCACTTCGCCGCTCGCATTGATAAGCGGCCCACCGGAGTTGCCGGGATTGATCGACGCGTCCGTCTGAATCATGTCGACGTACACACCAGGGCCATCACCGCGACCGGTGAGATTACGTCCCACACCGCTCACAACGCCGGCCGTCACGCTGGGCTCAGAGTTGCCGAGCAAGAAGCCGTAGGGATTGCCGATGGCAATTACCCATTCACCGATGAGCATGCCGCGCGAGCTACCGAGTGGCGCGATGGGCAGTCCCTTCGCATCAATGCGCAGCACGGCGAGATCATTGAGCTCGTCTTCGCCGACCACTGTGGCGGGGTACGTCGTGCCATCGCGCATTGCGACGCGCACGCTCGACGCACCAGACACCACGTGCGCATTGGTGACGATCACGCCGTCTTCGCGCACGATGAAGCCGGAGCCAAGCCCCGGAACAACCGTGTTGCCGCTGCGCTGGCCGAAGAACGCGTCGAACGGTGTGACCGCGGTGCGCTCAACGCGCTCCGTCTGCACGGTCACGACAGCGGGCGACACGCGCGCGACGGCTTCCGTGATTGCCGTGCGCCGATTGCGATTGATTGCGTCCGGCGACGGATCGGGCGCGGGTAGCTGCGATGCCGCCGGAAGGCCCTGCGCGACGGACGCGCCGGGCGATGCGCCCTCGCACGCGAGGGCCACGAGGGCAAGCCCAGCTACAGTGAGAAGGCGCATGGTTGAGTTCACTTGGTACGACGCGGTCGGGCGCGACGACTCACGTCTACGAGGAATCGGTCGATGCCGCGGTCGGTGAGTGGATGTTGGAGCAGCGAGCGCAAGACATCGATGGTGACCACCGCAGCATCAGCACCCGCTGCGGCGAGTTCGGCGAAGCGCGCAGCATTCGGCGGCCCCGCGACAACCACGTCGCATTCCACGGCGCCAGATAGAAACGCTTGCTTAAGCGCACGAATCGTCGGTTCTGCGCGGTCGCCCACGGCTTCGATGGCGTCCACGGGAATCACGACCATCGACGCGCCCGCCTTGGCAGCGAGCAGTCCTTGCGCCACCGAGTGCACGAGCGTTGCCGCGACGCGCACACCGTCAGCAGAAAGTCGGCGAATTGCCGGCAGCGCGTCTTCGACAAACGGCACGGCGATAATCACGTGCTCGTTGAGACGGCGCAGATCTTTCCCGCCGCGCACAATCTCTTCGGTCTCAAGCGACGCGACACTCGCGAACACAGGACGCGTGGAATCTTCGCCCAACTCGGCGATAATCTCGCGAGGGTCAGCCTGCGGGAGTTCAGTCGCGAGCACACCGGGCGTCGCCACGATGCCATCGAGGAGCCCGGCCGCATCGGCCCAGCGAATGTCCTTCTGATTGACCGTCGCGAGGTACAGGCGCATCTACGCGGGGGGAGGGTCGAGGTAAAGTTCGTGCGGATAGTCCACGTGCTCGAGGCACAACCCAGCAGAAATCGCTGGCGGTGAGACCTCGTTATTCGCCGTCGCTTGCAGTAGCGTCGCAAAGTCGTCTCGCGGACGCGCCCCGCTTGCGACGTCGAGCATCGTCCCCACGAGGAATCGCACCATATGGTGCAGAAAACGATTCGCGGCGACGTCGAACACGAGCCACTGGGCATCGTCGCGCGTTACCGCGCGCCACCGCGCCAGCCGGACCTCGCACACGTGATCATCGGTCTCGGGTGCCGTCCCGCGCACCGCGAAGCCCTTGAACGCATGTCGTCCCATCAGCCGCTCAGCACACCAGTCGAGCGCTGTACGGTCGAGGTCCCGATCCCACGGGAGCTCCCAGCGTCGCCGAAACGGCGACGCGGCCCCCGCATCGAGTCCCACCGTGTAGCTGTAGCGTCGGCCCGTCGCACTAAAACGCGCGTGAAAGCGAGGCACCATCTCATACGCCGCCGATACCCAGAGATCCTGACCCAGCTTCTCGTTGAGTACGCGCCGCATTTTGTCGGCCGTCCAGTGCTCCGGCACGCTGATGCTGGCCACCTGGCCACGCGCGTGCACACCGGCATCTGTTCGACCAGCCCCCGCCACCCGCACCGGTCCTGCGCACAGCTTCTCCAGCACCCGCTCTAGCTCGCCCTGGACAGTGCGCTGCTCAGGTTGCACTTGCCACCCGGCGAACGCCGAGCCGTCATAGTGCAGGACCAACTGAAGAGTGCGCTCTGCCATCGGAGGAAAAGTAACCCGGCGCAGGCATCTCATTCAAGGAACGCGTGCGCGGAGACTTCGCGTGCGATTGACTTGACAGGGTGCGGCGGTGAACCTTCCCAAATCGATGCTCACCCGCTCGCTTCCTGCTCTCGCGTACGCCCTTGGCGCCGCGTCAAACGCCGACGATGCGTTGGTTCGCCTTACTGAGGCCCTCGCTGAGTCGGACCGCGACACGGCGCTGGCGTACCTGCATGTGGACGCCCGCACGGCGCTGATTCGGTCCCGTGTCCGCGCCGTGGAGGGGCGAATTGATCGCGAACCGATGGAAACGTCGATCGAGCAGCTGCCCCTGAGCGTGCACCGCACGGTCACTGAGGGCGGGAGCTTCGCCGAGATCTCGGAGGATCAGGCAGCGTACGCGCGCCTTTTGCGCGTGCCGGAGCCAGAGCAGGGCGGGGTGCTCCTCCTGCGCGGTATCCGCTACGAGCGACAGCTCATCGGAATCATCGTCGCGGTGGAGCCCAAGCGTGTCTTTGGCACCAAGGTCACGGAGCGTCTGGGAGCGCTCGCGGCACTCTTTGAGCTCGCCGTCTCTCGATTCTCTGAGAAAGACGCGCGCGGCGAGGCCGTTCGCACGCTCGAAGCCGTCACGCAACGCGTGCACCAGGACTATTTGTCGCGCCTCGCTGAACTCGAGGAGCGCTCCGCGCGGCAGACCAGCGAGTTTGAAGCCGAAAGCGCCTCAGCGCGCGTTGTGCGGGAGCGTGAGGAAGCGAAGCGCGCCGAGGAAATTCGCCGCAACGCCCGCCAACTCACGGTGCTCGAGCAGCAACTCACCGCAAGCATTGGCCAGTTGGAGCAGGCGCACATCGAACTTCACCGTCGCTCGGAGTCCCTGCGTCAGCGCACGCGCACCCTCTACTTGCTGGACAAGGTGCTGTCGCTCTCGGCGGCGACCGCGGCACCGCGCCCGCTCGTCGAAGGTCTGCTCTCGCTCCTCGGCGATGACATGCAGGCGCTGCGCTGCTCCATCTTCTTAAAGGCGCCGGGCCACGATGACCTGTATCTCGCCGCTGCACGCGGACTCGCGCCCCACGTGCACGTCGGACACACGGTCAAGCTCGGCGAGGGAATTGTCGGGCGCGTCGCGCTCGCGCGCGAGCCAATGCTCGTCATCGACGTGCAGGAAGCCGCCGCGCATCCTCTTTTGAAGGATGAGTATCTCACGTCGGGATCGTTTATCTCGTTCCCGCTCGTGCGACACGACGAACTCGTCGGTGTCGTCAACCTCACCAATCGTGCGCAGCGCGGACTCTTTGTGGAAGAAGACGTGGAGCGTGTGCGACTGTTGAGCATGGTGATTTCGCTGGTGGCCACCGAAGCGCAACTTCCACAGTTGCTGGCCGGAGCTCCTCAGTGAGCGGCAACGCACTCCCGTTGGTATTGAAGCGGCTGGTCGCAGGAGACATTCTCACCGCCGATGAAGCCGCCGAGGCGTTCGGGACGGTGATGCGCGGCGAGGGCTCGTCTGCGCAGGTGGCAGCGCTGCTGATGGGCCTGCGCATGCGCGGTGAGCGCGCGAGTGAAGTGGCTGGCGCGGCGCGTGCGCTGCGCGAAGCGATGACGCGGCTTGAGACTGGCGATGCGACGTCGCTCGTGGACACCTGCGGCACCGGCGGCGGCACCGTCACCACCTTCAATATCTCTACGGCAGCGGCGATTCTCGCTGCCGGCGCCGGTGCGCGCGTTGCGAAGCACGGCAACCGCTCGTTTACCTCGAAGTCGGGCAGCGCAGATGTGCTCGAAGCACTCGGCGTGCCCATCGATTTGCCCGTCTCGCGCATGCGCGACGTGCTCGACGAAGCGGGCATCGTGTTCATGTTCGCGCCGACGATGCATCCGGCCATGCGCCACGTGGGTCCGGTGCGACGCGAGATGGGCATTCAGACCGTGATGAATTTGATTGGCCCGCTTGCGAATCCGGCAATGGCGGGGCGCCAAGTCATTGGCGTCGCCGATCCGGGTCGTCTCGATCTCATCGCCGGTGCGCTGCTCGAGTTGGGGACGACACACTCGCTCGTTGTGCATGGCGAGCCCGGCATGGATGAGATCTCGCCGATGGGTCCAACCACCATCATCGAAATCAGCGCCGGCAAGACGCGTCGCTACACGTTTGAACTTGAGTCCGTTGGGCTCACCCCAGCGCGGGCGGAAGATCTGGTAGGTGGTGAGCCTGCACAGAACGCGCAGACGGTCGAACGCGTGCTGCTCGGCAAGGGAACGGCGGGCGCGGAATCTGCCGTCGTGCTCAACGCGGGTGCTGCGCTCTACGTGGCCGGAAAAGCTGAGAGCCTCGCTGCCGGTGTGACCCTGGCACGCGAAGCCCTCAAGAATGGATCCGGTTGGGATGCCCTCGGCCGCTTGCGTCGTGCGAGTGTCGCGCGCGGCTGAGTAGTTCCGCGCCTAGTAGCGGCGCAGTACACCCACAACGATGCCCTTCACCTGCACGTCCTCCTGACGGACGTAGATCGGTGCCATCGTGGCATTCGCCGGCTGGAGACGCACCCGGCCGTCCTTCTCACGATAAAAGCGTTTCACCGTGGCACCGGCGTCTTCGAGCATCGCGATGACCATCTCCCCGTTGTCCGCGCTGGGCCGATCATGCACGACGACGTAGTCGCCGTCGCTGATCTGCTCGTCAATCATCGAGTTGCCGCGCACGCGCAGCACGTAGTGGTCGCCGGCGCGGCGCACAAAGGCGTCGGGCACCGCAATGGTCTCGCTCGACTCAAACGCCTCGAGGGGAAGACCGGCGGCTACCGAACCGCGAATGGGGAGTTCGATCGCACGAGGAAAAACTTCGCTGGGCAGAATCTCAATCGCACGCGATTCATTGAAGGACTTCTTGATGTAGCCTTTGCGATCGAGGTTGGACAAGTGCTCATGCACCGTCGCCAGCGAGTTATAGTTGAAGGCCCCGGCAATCTCTTCGAAGCTCGGCGCATAGCCGTGCTCAGTTGAGTAAGTCTGGAGATAGTCGAGAATCCTTCGCTGGACCTTGGTGAGCGGCATCGCAATCGCCCCTAAATGGGTGGATGTGAGTCGTGGGCTGGGGAGCCAACGCGGGATAGACTCCCGAACACGACCCGAAGTAACGGTATCCGAACATTGACCGAAGCACAAGCCACAATTTCATGGATTCCGGCCAGCGGGCCGCTGGGGGAACTCACTGCCCGGTCACGACTTCGGGCGCGCGAGAGCGAATTGGCGCGAGGGGAGCTGGGGGCCATCGCGTCCAGCGCCCCGACGCCGCCTGATTTTGGGTCGGCGCTCCGGGGTGCCTCGGTTTCCGTGATCGCGGAGCTGAAGCGCAGCTCGCCATCAAAGGGCGTGCTCGACGCCGGTCTGGTAACCGGTGTTCGGACGAGCGCTTACGTGGCGGGGGGAGCCGCGGCGCTCTCAATTCTCACTGAGCCGAGCCGCTTCGGCGGCAGCCTCGCGGATCTTCGCGATGCTCGCGAAGCCGTTGCCGTGCCGCTGCTGCGCAAGGATTTCATCACTGCCGAAGTGCAGATTCTGGAGGCGCGCGCGTTTGGCGCGGCCGCCGTCCTGCTCATC
>JAYUWY010000015.1:0-2280 GCA_043753285.1 Gemmatimonas sp.
GGCGGCATCTCGCCCTTCTTGCGCTTCAGCTTGGGATTCATGCGGTACAACGTCGTCGTGCGACCGATCACTTGAATCACTTCGGCCTTCACACGCTTCGCAAGGTCGGTGGCTGCCGCTCGCGCCGACACTTCCGCGTTTTGATTGAGCGCAACCTTCACGAGCTCGCGCGTGCGCAGTGCATCGTCCAGCGCCGTGAGCAACGTGCCCGAAATGCCTTCTTGTCCAATGTGCACCGTCGGCTTGAGTCGGTTGCACTCAGAGCGCAGCTCGGCGCGTTCTTTTCCAGTCATTGTCATCGTTGATTGCCTCGTCGAATCAGAAACGGGACCGGATTCACCGGATCGCCCGCCCACCACATCCGCGCATTCGCGTAGCGGAGGAGTTGGTAATGTAGGTGAGGCGCGTTGCGGTCGGCGTTTCCGGTGCTCCCCACCGTGCCTAAGCGATCACCTTTTCGCACACGATCGCCCTCGCGCAGACCCCGCGCGTACTCGTCGAGATGGGCGTAGTAGTGCACGAACTTCTCTTGATGGTCCACGACGTACACCGTGCGGCCACCCAGCGTATTTGTGGTGATACGGCGCACGACGCCATCATCGGCAGCGAGCACCGGCGTGCCACGTCGCGCCATGATGTCCAGCGCGTGATGCGGGCGCCCGCCACTGCGTCGCGCGTTGTAGCTGTCGCTGAGCTGATTGGGACGCACACCGTCCACTGGCACCATCAATTCGCGAGTGCGCAAATACTCGCGGTCGGCGGCAACGCGCGGTGAGCCGCCGACTGGCACGCGAGGGCCAAAACAGCCGGCGAGCAGCGGAATAAACAGCAGAGCGAGTAAGCGACGCATTTCAGAGTGAAAACGAGCGGCGACGCCGTTCAGTCACGCGCTCCGCGCTAAATCAGACCCCACGCCGCCGAGTAGGTGAACACACGATCGCGCGCGCGGCCGGTGATTTCTTCGGCAAGCCCGAGTGAAACGAGCCGCTCGATCGCGTCGCCCGCGGCGGGGCGCGAGCAGTCGAGTCGGGCGCTCAGTACCGGCACGCTCGTCGCGAGCGATGCGCGCAACACGTCGAGTGCACGGCGCGCGAGAATTGACGCACGGCCGATGCTCGCGAGGTGCTCGTCCTCGGCCAACTGCGACTCTAGTAGCAGCCGCACCTGCAGACGAAGGCGACGTGCCGCCGGTGCGAGTGCGCCGAGTGCGCCGCGAGTGAACGCGTCGGTGTCGCCGTCTGCCCACGCCGCGACAGCAACAGCGCGTGCCGCAGGCGCAAACTCGCTGAACGGCAGCAGTCGCAGACGGTCCGTCACGCCAGCAGCCGTAAGCACCAACGCCGCGAGCAGTTCCGACTCTGCGGGTGCGTGGCCGAGTGTTTCGAGAGACGCCGCGACCTGCACCGCGCGGATCAACACGGGACGCGGCGTCCCGCCGGGACGGAGCACGGCGAAGAGCTCAGCGCGCTGCGCCACCGTGAGTGTGAGATGGTCTGGCGGCGCAAGCGGCACGCCGCTGCGCGCGCGCCGCTCACCGTCCTCAACGCGTGACTGCCACTGCTCCAACGAAGTAGTGAGAACGGCGGCGTGCACCATTTCCACCCGCGCTGCAGCCAGCGCCGTGCACGCACTTCGCGTAGCTTCTGCGTCAGTCGTTGCCAGCCGCGCCACGAGCGAAGTCTGTAGCACCGTGGGAACAGCACCAGGCGCCAAGGCGACAAGTGAATCCAACCGACCGAGTTCTTCGGCCGCTTCCTCAATGAGGCGGGCCACCACCGCATCGCCGGAATCACGAAAGTTCATTTTGATAAGCTAAAGCTATTTAACGCTATTCGCGACCTGGCTGCTCGATCCACACGTGGTCAGCGGCCGACCAAGCCAAACGAACCTTAAGCAATTTTATAATGCGAAAGATATTTAGCAGCACGATTCTGGCTCTTGCGGCGATGGGCGCGATTGCGGGCACGGTTCAGGCGCAGGCTGCCGCAGCAGCAACGAGCCCAGCAGTCGTCGGCACCTACGCCCCCCACCGAGTCTACGACACGCGCCGCCGCGAGTTCATTGACCTCGAGACCCTCATCGCGCGCATCGCCCGCGACGCGGACGTCGCCTTCCTCGGCGAGATGCACACCGACCCCGGCACGCACGTGCTCCAGGCCGCGATCCTCGAAGGCGTAGCACGCCGCCGCGAAGGAAAGGTCGTCCTCGCGCTCGAGATGTTTGAGCGCGACGTGCAGCCACAGCTCGACGCATACCTCGCCGGCACCAGCGACGAAGCCA
>JAYUWY010000016.1:0-4515 GCA_043753285.1 Gemmatimonas sp.
TGAGCGGTACGTCCCGCTTCGTACGTCTCGCACGGATCCTGGCTATTGGTGAATGGATCAAAGTCGAGTCCAACAATCTCGTCTTGGTTAGCGGCTGCGGCGCCGCGGTCTTCCTCGAGCGCGCGGACGAGCTCAGGTGTGAGCGTGCGCTCAACGAGCGTCAGCGGATTCCAATCGCCCGGACGCTCGGGCGTCTCCTTGAACTGGCCGGTGTAGCGCGCGATGAAGCGTTCCACAAAAATCCTGGCCGCTGGCTGTGCGGTTTCCGTCCTGCGAAGTGCCTGGGCGGCGAGCGGCGTGGCGAGCGGCGTGGCGAGCGGCGTGGCGAGAGCGAGCGCAAGCACTGCGATGCGGAAGTGGCGGAGCATGGGGAAAATGAGACGGTCAACGAACGGAACGAGCGCGAGGTGTGTCAAAACAATGGAGCACGGCGGCTCGTACGGGAAGTGTCGCCGCATTAGTTCCCCTTTACCCCGCGATCCATGCTTAGGCTACTCGCAGTTCTGGCCCTCATCGCCGCCCCGACTCTCGCCGCTGCGCAGGCCGTTCCCGCGCGGGACTCCAACATCGTGCGCGGCGACCGCACGATCTACCATCAGCACGCGCCGAGCGAGCAGGAATGGGGCTACGCGCAGGCCATCGTGGTGGGGAACACGATATACGTGTCAGGAACCGTGAGCGGCGGACGCACGCTGGAAGAGGAAATCACCAACGTATACCGGCGCATTGACCGCACGCTGCGCGCACATGGCTTCACGATGCAGGACATTGTGAAAGAGACTGTATATACGAAGGACATCGAAGCACTCGCCACAGCGAATCCCGCGCGACTTCGAGCGTACGCCGGTCATACGCCCGCGGCGACATGGGTGCAGATCACGCGGCTCTTGGCGGAGCAGGCGAACGTGGAGATCGAAGTGATCGCCGTAAAAGCAACGGGGCGCCCATAGGCGCCCCGTTGGTCTTTACTCGACTCGCTGCGTTAGCGCGGTAGCGCCGATCGCGGCATCGCCGGCAAAATGCGCGCGGCGTTCTCGAAGTACACCTTCTGCAACACCGCATCAGGCAGATCAATGCCGTACAACTTCCAGAACGCGTGGTAGTCGCGGTAGTAATCGAAGTAGTCATCGCGCGTCTCAAACACGCGCCAGTAATACGGATACTCCTCGGGCTGATACGAGTCCTTGCCGAAGAGAATGCGGTCCTGGTACTTGATGAAGAAGTCGCGCATCGCGCGCGGCTGACGGCCAATGTCATACAACACGGCGCCCACTTCGAGCATCATATTCGGCATCTCGTCCATCATGCGCGTGAGGCGCGGCAAATCATTGGCGTACCACGCCATGTGCGCTACCACGAACGTCGTGCGCGGATTGCGCTTGATCATCGCGTCGCGTTCGCGCGCGAGCTGCTCAAAACTGGGGAACTCATCGCCGTAGCGGCGATTCGGGAACAGCGCGAGCTCCAGCCAACGCTCGTTGTTGAAGTCAATCGGCTGCCAGAACTCGGCGGGGTCGGCCGTGTGAATGAACACCGGAAGGCGCAGGCGAGCTGCAGCCTGCCACACCGGGTCGAGGGCGGGGTCATCAATCGCGAGGCGCGTGCTGTCTGCTTTGCGCGTGGTGAGACCGAGCCCCTTGCCGATTTCGCCGATGCCAATGGCGCCAGCAGCGACGTTGGCTTCGAGCGCGGCCACTTCACGTTCGGCCCAGCCCGCTCCCACACCACGGAAGTCGATGCCGGTGAGGAAACGCACGCGATCCTTCATTGTGGGATGCGCAGCGACCACGGCCATCTGCGCCTTGAGCGCATCACCGCGAACGTTGTTCGCGGCAATCATCACGCCGAGTCCCATCGCATCGAATTCAATCTTGAGCTGATCCAACTGCGCGGCCGTCGTGATAGGCGACGGATGCCCGTGAAAGTCCACGGCGGCGAACTTGGCGCGCGGTACTGGCTGCGCGCTGCTCACGACTGTGTTGCGCGGGCGGTAGTCGAGGATGCTCGGCGCCGGCATGGTGGGCGCACGGCAATTGCGTGGGCGTATTTCTGTCATTCCGGCCGGGCACTGCTCACCGGCCTGAATAGTGACGCCGCCTTGATTGCCGCCCGGCTGGGCGACGAGGAGGGCGGGGAGAAGCAGAAGTAGGGCGAGTAGGCGCATCCAATAGGATACGCAGGCTCCCCGCCGAATAGGAGGGGACTGAGCCCCGATGCCTCAGGGAATTCGGCGCGACTGCAGGGCGCCAGACGGGCAGCGGGCCACCTGCGCAGCGATTTCGTCTGCGGTCGCTTGCCCATTAGTCAGTCCGTGATGGCGTGTACTATGGCCTGCGCGAAATGTGTGGCTGCCGCAGGATGCGTGCGGAGCCACAGTTCGGGTTCAATCAACTCGAGTTCCATAATCCGCCAGCCGCCGTCGTTGCCGCGGACGATGTCTACGCGACCATACTGTGGCTCGGGTTCGCAGGCGGCCATCGCGTGCAACGCAAACGCGATTTGGTCGGGCGAGGGCGTGTACTGCGTCCACTTGCCGCCGTGATCATCTTGCACGCGAAAATCGCCGGCCTTGGGGACTTTGCGCACGGTGTGTGTGACTACGCCGCCGAGCACGAGCAACGAGTACTCGCCGTTCACGGTGATGTCGTCCACGAACGGCTGGAGGATGAACGACTCTTCGGCGAACAGCGGCGCGAGTTCGTTTTGCAATGCCGCAGCGTTGTCCGTGTTCACGCGATACGTGTGGCGCGCAGCACCCGACACGCAGGGCTTGAGGACCGCGTTGCGCCACCCCGTGCGCTCGAGGAGTTGCGGCAGCGTGGTTGCGTCGCCCGTCTCGTGATACACCGACGGCACAATCGGCACGCCGCGCCGCTCGAGATCAGCGAGATAGTGCTTGTCGAGATTCCACCAGACTATGGACGCCGCGTTCACGAGTCGCGTCTCGCGCTCAATGCGCTTAAGCCACGCGGAGAATTCCGGCAGGCGCACGAAGTAGTCCCACGTCGTGCGAAATACCGCGCAGCGAAACTGCGACCAGTCCACCGTGGGATCTGCCCAGTCGAGGCGCACGGTGGTGAGACCGTGCGTCGCCAACGCTGCGCTCAGCAACTCATCGTCGCGGAGAATATTGCTGAAGTACCAATCGTCCGGCGCTGCGTGTGAAGCGGTAAAGCGACTGTCTGTAAGAAGTGCCACGTCTGCGGTCATTCGTGAAATTTACCGAATCACCGTGAACACGTGGACGAGCAGCGGATTCACCACCGACGCGCGCTCCATGTGCGGCAAGTGCGCGGCGGAATCAATCACCACAAACTCCACGGAAGGAATGTTGCGGCGCACGACTTCAGACAGCGTGAGCGGCGTCGTCTTGTCTTCCTTGCCCCAGATGAGCGCCACGGGCTTGCCCGTGCGCGCCACCGCCGTGAACAGCGTGTCAAAGTTCGTGCGGCCCATCGTGAGCGCGCTGCGGTGTAGCGAGCGTCCGAATCCCTTGTACTGCATCTGTGGGCGATACTGATCCACCCACGTCGGCCAACGCTCTGGTTGCAAGAAGTCAGACAACTGGCCCTCTGCGCGACCTGGCATCTGCGTGACAGTGAACAGCCACGAGCCAATCACGGGCGCGCGCAACAGTGCTGGTGACGGAGACGACGACGCCACGGGATCAATCATCGTCAGTGAGCGCACGCGATCGGGATGCGTGGTGACAAAGTGCGACGTCACGAAGCCGCCAAACGACAGTCCCACCAGATGCACAGGCTGCGTGATGCGCAGCGAGTCGAGCAGACCGTTCAATTGCGCGTCGTACATCTCGCCGTCGTACGCCGCGTCGGGACGCTCCGACCATCCGCGACCGTACAAGTCATAGCGAATGACGCGGAAACCAGAATTCGCCAGCGCGGTAAATGTGGAGTCCCAGATATACGACGGCACGGAGAAGCCGTGCACGAGCACCACCACAGGCGCCGTGTCTGGTCCGGCAATCTCGTAGTACGTCGCGCCGTCGCGCAGCGTGACGAACTCGCCCGGCACGTTGCCCAGCGCGTTGATCGTCAGCGTCTGAGACTCGGGATTCACCTTCCACCAATACGCCCACGCGCCAAGAACAACGATTGCAACGGCGACAGTGACAACGGTGAGGGCGCGACGCATAACTGTGGTCCGTGTGGAAGGTGTCTGAATCTTAACGCCTGCAGGTCGCGCCAATCGGTATCGCCGCCTCACGAGCCAGCGGCACCACACTCAAGAACTGCACGCCCGCCGGTTGCGTTGGCGCGAGCGTGACGCGCACGAGCAAGTCGCTCCGCGCACAGCGCAGTCTCCACCCGCCGCGCAGCGCATTCTCCACGACGAACGGCCCCTCGGCCACACACGCGCCGCCGGCGGAGTCGCGCACGGCGGCGATCTGCGCGCGCCGCCTGTCTGAGGGTTCATCGAGAAACAGATTCATCGCCGCAAGCGAATCGGCCAACGGCTCGGACCACGCCTGCACCAAGCGCGTCACCTGCGCGC
>JAYUWY010000017.1:0-4503 GCA_043753285.1 Gemmatimonas sp.
CGCACACGGCAAGGAGATTTTGGCTGGACGAAGTACCAGGCCACGCTCAACTATCGCTGGCTGAACCGCTTTCTCTCAGGCGGCGTTGCGGTTTCACAGAACACCGTGTCTACGGGCGCGCGCGAAACCGCGCTCAGTTGGTCGCACCGTCAAGAGTTCTCCAGTCGCACGAGCTTTTCGACGAATCTCAATTATTCGACGAACACCAACGTGCAGCGGCAGACGTCGCTCAATCCGTACGTCGCCACTGGCACGATCGCCTCGCAGGCCAATCTCGTGCGGCAGCAGGGGCCGTTCACGATTAATCTCGGTGGCACGCAGCGGCAGTATCCGGGGCGTGATCAAGTAGATCGTAGCTTCCCCTCGCTCAACGTGGCTTCGCGGCCAGTGACGGTTGGAGATTGGTTCGTGGTCACGCCATCGCTCGCGTACTCCAGTAGCTCGCAGCTGAATATTGACGCAGCTGGCGATTTTGCGTGGCGCTACTTTCCGACGCTGGGTGGCATCGACTCTACGCGACTCAACAAGGACTCGCGCACGCGTAACATGTCCTTCGGCCTGCCGTTCAAGATCTTTGAGTTTCAGGTGCAGGCCGATGTGCGCGCCAACGAATTCGCCAACGACTTCCCCGAGATCAAGCGCATCGAGGATCCCGCGAATCCGGGGCAGTTCATCGATCGTGTCTACGCTCGCACGTACCTCACGACGGCAGACTACACGCTCAGCGCGGGCCTGCCGCAGTTCTTGAAGGGCTCGTGGAACATCGGCCCCAGCATCTCACTGCAGAACGTCGATCCTGCGGGTTCGTTCGTTCGCTCTGAGCGGACAAATGGCGCGTGGGTGTCGCAGTCCAAGCGACTGAGCTACGGCGTCGGCATGTCACCGACGTTTTTCGCGTTGTTGCCCGGCATTGGCAATGTGCAGCGCATGCGGCACTCCATCACGCCAGGCATCAGCTGGTCATATTCGCCGAGCGCGACGGTGAATCCTGAGTTTCTCCGAGCACTTGGTAAGTCGCCGCAAGGCTACCTCGGCGGATTCTCTCAGAATCGCCTCACGCTCTCGATGACCACGAACCTCGAAGCCAAGCTCGGCGCGAAGGATGACACCACCGATGCCGCGGACGAGAAAATTCGCCTC
This sequence comes from Gemmatimonas sp., assembly GCA_043753285.1. Classification (GTDB taxonomy): domain Bacteria; phylum Gemmatimonadota; class Gemmatimonadetes; order Gemmatimonadales; family Gemmatimonadaceae; genus Pseudogemmatithrix. The sequence goes on from JAYUWY010000017.1 coordinate 1,141, forward strand.
GCGTCGCTCACGTTCTCGCCGCTCAGCTACGACTTCGAGTTGGCACGCGTTACGGGTCGCAGCGGCTTCGCTACGGAGCGCTTTGGCTACACCTTCCGCTCCGACCTGCTCCCTGGCTTCGACCTCGGCGTGGACTACTCGCTGTTCCTCGGCTCAGTGCTCAGCGACACTGCAGAGTTCAAGCCGTATCGCGAGTCGGTGCGCTTTGGATTTCAGCTGGACGAGAATTCATGGATTGTCCGCGGTGTGCAGCGCATGTTCGGCGCGAGCACGGCGGGCGCGGAAGTTCCGCTCGGGACCGATAACGCGGACCAAAACGTCGGTGGTCTCGTGTCCAGTGCTGATCCTGACCAGCAAGGACTCGGCGCAGTGACGGGCTCTCGGTCACGCAGCCCCATTCAGGTCATAACGACGACGGGCTTCCGCGCTTCGTTTTCCGTGAGTCAATCGCGCACGCGTCCGCCACGCGGCGGTCGCCAGCAGGATTACAGTCCCGCGCTTGAGTGCGTGAGTGCGCTTAACACTCCCAACTACGATTTCTGTCTGGAGCAGGCCGAGCGCAATCGCCCGACGGATCCGCCGCCAACGCAAGGCACGGCAGGCGGCACTGTGACTCGTTACCCGCCGCGGACGAACGTCGGTTTGCAAACGTCGTTCAATCTCACGCCGCTGTGGGCAGCCTCGTGGAATACCAGCTACGACGTGGAACGGTCGGAGTTTGCGAGCCAAGCGGTGACGTTGCAACGTGATATGCACGACTGGCGCGCGGTCTTCGGCTTTGTGCGAAGCCCCAACGGTGGAGTATCGTTCACCTTCTTCATTTCGTTGAAGGCCGAACCTGAGATCAAGTTGCCGTATGAGTCGCGGTCCATGCGCGCCCCAGCCAGCGGCCAACTGCGGTAAGCGCAGTCCTTCCGTCTTAAGTCTTCCGTCCAATGTCTCTGCTTCATCTCGATGGTGCCTCGCTCACCATCCTCGACGTTGCCGCCGTTGCCGATGCCTTTCGCCAAGTCGCGCTCGCGCCGGCCGCCAAGGCGCAGATGCAGAAGTCCCGCACGATTGTCGAAGGGCTCGCAGCACGTGGCGAAGCCGTCTACGGTGTCACCACCGGGTTCGGCAAGCTCAGCGACTTCGCAATTGCGCCCGATCAGCTGGCGCAGCTGCAGTTGAATCTCATTCGCTCACACGCTGCTGGAGTTGGCCCGCGCCTCGCCGAGCGCGAAGTGCGTGCCATGATGTTGCTGCGCGCGAATTGTTTGGCCAAGGGATTCAGCGGCGGCCGCCCGGAACTCGTGGAGTTGGTGTGCGCGATGCTCAACGCACGCCTCTGGCCCGATGTGCCGGAGCAGGGCAGCGTCGGCGCCAGCGGCGATCTTGCTCCGCTGGCCCACCTCGCGCTCGCCCTAGTTGGCGAAGGCGTGCTCAATGCGCCGACTGGCCGCGGACCGGCAGCGGAGATGCTCAAGAAGCACGGACTCGCACCGATTGCACTAGGCCCCAAGGAAGGCCTCGCGCTGATCAACGGCACGCAAGCGCACACTGCGGTCGCCGCGCTCGCATTGGTTGAAGCGCGCCGCTGCTGGGAAGCTGCGCACGCAGCCGGCGCCACGACGCTCGAGGCGCTCCTCGGCACACCCACAGCCTTTGACGCGCGCATTCACGATGCGCGCGGTCAGCGCGGACAGCAGGAGAGCGCCAAGCGCTTTCTCGCGCTGCTCGCGGGCAGCGAGATTCGCGAATCGCACCGCGAGAACGATTCGCGCGTGCAGGACGCGTACGCGCTGCGTTGCATGCCGCAGGTGCACGGGCCGGTTCTGCAAGCCATCGAGTTCGCCGAATCACTCGTACAGCCAGAGCTCAACGCCGCGACGGACAATCCGCTCGTATTCAACGACGGTACCATGCTTAGCGGCGGCAACTTCCACGGCCAGGCCTCAGCCATGGCCATGGACGTACTCGCCATCGCCATGACCAACCTCGCTGTGATGAGCGAGCGTCGCGGTGACCGCCTCGTGCATCCTGACTTGAACGAAGGACTGCCGCCATTCCTCACGCCGACCGCGGGCGTGAGCTCGGGCTTTATGATGGCCACAGTGACTGCTGCCGCGCTCACGAGCGAATGCAAAGTGCTCGCGCATCCCGCGAGCGTGGATTCCATTCCCACCGACGGCAGCAAGGAAGACGTCGTGCCGATGGCGATGGGTGCGGCCATCAAGTTGCGCCGCGTGCTGCACAACGTGCGCCACGTACTCGCGGTGGAATTGATGTGCGCCGCGCAGGGATTGGAGTTCCGTCGTCCGCTCAAAGCGGGCGTTGGCGTTGAGCGCACCTACGCCGCGGTGCGCAAGCGCATTCCCGCACTCGCCGAGGATCGCATCCTCGGCCCCGACATTGAAAGTCTCGCCGAAGGTGTGCGACTCGGCGAGTTCGATATTCACTACACGGCCTGATTATGAGCACCGGAAAATCTCGCGTCGTCACCGCACCGCGCGGCTCGACCATTTCGTGCAAGGGCTGGCAGCAGGAAGCCGCGCTGCGCATGCTGATGAACAACCTCGATCCCGATGTGGCCGAGCGCCCTGAGGATCTGGTGGTGTACGGCGGCACGGGCAAGGCCGCGCGTGACTGGCCGTCGTTTGACGCTATCGTGAAGTGCCTGCGCGAACTGGAGAACGACGAGACGCTGCTCGTGCAGAGCGGGAAGCCCGTCGCCGTGTTCCGCACGCATCAGCACGCGCCGCGCGTGCTGATTGCCAACAGCAATCTCGTGGGACGCTTCGCGACGTGGGAGCATTTCCGCGAGCTCGAGAAGAAAGGCTTGATGATGTACGGCCAGATGACCGCGGGCTCGTGGATCTACATCGGCTCGCAGGGCATCGTGCAGGGGACGTACGAGACGTTTGGTGCACTCGCTACGAAGCACTTTGGCGGCACGCTCGCCGGACGCTTCGTGCTCACCGCAGGGCTCGGCGGTATGGGTGGTGCGCAGCCGCTCGCCGCGACAATGAATGACGCGGCGATTCTTGGCGTGGACGTGGATGAGACGCGCATTCAGAAGCGCCTCGACACCGGCTACTGCGACAAGATGACGCGCGACCTCGACGAAGCGATGCGCTGGATTCGCGAAGCGCAGGCGGCCAAGCGTGGACTGAGCGTTGGTCTCGTGGGCAATGCAGCCGATGTGCTCCCGCTGATGGTCGAGCGCGGAATCATTCCTGATGTTGTCACCGACCAGACCAGCGCGCACGACATGCTCAACGGCTACATCCCGCACGGGATGTCGATGGCCGAAGCCAACGCGCTGCGCACGAAGGACGCCGCGGAGTATGTGCGTCGTTCCACGGCGAGCGTCGTGGTGCATGT
>JAYUWY010000018.1:0-2273 GCA_043753285.1 Gemmatimonas sp.
CAGGCGCTCATCATCCGGCCGGAAACCCATGAGCCCGCCGACGATGGCTTTATCGGTGCCGTGTCCTTCGCCGGTGCGTGCGAATGAGCCGTGCAATTCGATAAGTGCGGTCTCGGGCGTGCCGGCGACGAGATCGCGTGCTACGAGTCCGAGGCGGCAGGCGCCGGCCGTGTGGCTGGAGCTGGGCCCGACCATTACGGGGCCGATAATATCAAGGATGCTTACCATGAGAGGAAGCTAAGGAGCGAAGAGCGAGGGGAAAGAGCGAGGAGGGAGGAAACGAGGGGGAGGAGACGAGGCCTCGAAGGGGAGGAAAGCAAGAATTGGAAGCGGAATGGGGTGATGCTGATATAGCTGGCGGGGTGAGGCACTCTGTGTACCTATGGCACAGACTACTACGGAAAAGGGGCCGTTGGCCGACCGCTTTATCGAGTTTGGCGGCCGGGTATGCGCGATCATTCGCAAGGCGCCGCGCGATGTGGTGCTCGAGAATGTGTTCAGGCAGCTCGGGCGCTGCGCGACGTCTCCGGCTGCGAACTACGCCGAGGCGAGGGAGTCCGTGTCGTCGCGCGAGTACGTGTTCAAAATGAAGATCTGCGTAAAAGAACTGCGCGAGTCTCTTGCCTGGCTCCGAATCGCACACGGCGCCGGCTTCAAGCGAGCCGAGCTCGAGCCGCTGATGCGCGAATGCCACGAGCTGATCGCCATCAGCGTGACGTGCATCCGCCGCGCCCTCGGTTCCTCCTGATTCCTCCCCTTCGAGGCCTCATTCTCTTCCCCCTCGTCTCCTCGCTCTTCGCTCTTTCCCCTCGCTCTTCGCTCCTCAGATCCTCGACGCCATTTCCCGGAGCGCACGCACCAGCTTCTCCGCGTCCCCCGGCGTGCTGTACAACGCCGGCGTCACCCGCACACACTCGCCCTTCGCAAGCCCCGAGCGCGCGACGGTGAAGATCCCAAACTCCTCAAGCAACGCGCGCGCAATCGCTGCGTTCCGCTCCCGCGATCCATCCCCGTGTAAACGAAAGCTCGTGATCGCACCAGCAAGCCCCGGTTCATCCGGCGTCAAAATGTTCACGCCAGCAATCGCTCGCGCGGGCTGCACCCAAGCATCACGCAGATACCGCAGACGCGCAGCTTTCCGTGGAATCCCAATCCGCTCTTGAAAGTCCAGCGCCTCCGGCACCGTCATCACTGCAGCGAAATCCGTCGTGCCCGTATGGATGCGGCTATCAATGCGCTCAATCGGTCCATCATCGCCATGCGCGCGATCAACGCGGTCCAACGCATCCTGCCTGATACACAACGCGGCAACGCCAATCGGCGCACCGATCCATTTGTGCAGGTTCACGCCAACAAACGGCGCACCGACATCAGCAAGATTCAACGGCACCTGACCAAACGCATGCGCCGCATCAAGCACGGTGTCCACGCCGCGTGACTTTGCCAACGCGACGAGTTCTCGCACCGGTGGCATCAGTCCCGACTTGTTGCTCGGATACGTGAGCAGCAGCAGTCGCGTGCGCGGATTCGCGTCGAGCGCACGCGTGTACGCGGCGATGATTTCATCCCGCGAGCCCGGCTCCGGAATCTCGAGCGTTGCGACGCTCGCACCGCGCTTCGCGGCGAGTGCGTTCATCGCCATTTGCATCGCCGGGTAGTCGATGTCCGCGTACATCACCGACTCGCCTGCCTGCAGACGATTGTACTGCCCGATGATGCTCTGCAGCGCTTCGGTGGCATTGCGCGCGAATGCGATCTCGCCTGGCGCGACGCCCAGTGCCGTTGCGGTGCGCGCTCGTGCCGCCTGCGAGAGCGCCGGGAACTCACGCCGCGCGAAGTACGAGCTTCCGCGGTTCACATGGTCCACGTTGCGATGATACGCGGCGAGCACTGGCGCTGACATCATGCCCCAGTAGCCAGCTTCGAGATTCGTCGTGGCGTCCGTGATGGCGTACTGCGCAGCGACTTCGCGCCAGTACGCTTCGTCCTGCGCCACGTGTTCGTCACTCCCCCTGGGCGCGGCGGGAAGCGGCTTGCCTGCACGGTCGCGCGCGCGCGCCAGAAGGTCGCGCGACGGTGTGGCGATGGCGTGTGGCGGCAAGGCAAACGCGGCCGCCGTCGCAGCGGTAGCCGCGCTGGCGCTGCGCAGGAAATCGCGACGTGTAGACATAGGGACGCTCAGTGCGATTGGGACAACTTCGGGGAGTCCTCGACTGCGCCCCCAAGCTAGGGCTCCTACCGCCGTCAGGCTACATCAATAGTAAAGGCACCTC
>JAYUWY010000019.1:0-9513 GCA_043753285.1 Gemmatimonas sp.
ACTACGCCGACGAATCAGTACGGCAGCGGCGCAGCGGCGGCGTGGGCGCGAGGCACGTCGTGCAGTAACGTGTACATCGGCATCATCGACGAAGGCTACTACTACCAGCACGCGGACCTCGCTGCAAACGTCGGCACCAATCCTGGCGAAGTCGCGGGCAACGGTGTGGACGATGATGGCAACGGACTTGTTGACGACGTGTATGGCTGGGACTTCGCCGGCGGCAACGCATCAGTGTTCGATGGCACTGGCGATGACCACGGCACGCACGTCGCTGGCACCATCGGCGGCGTAGGCGGTAACGGCGTTGGTGTCGCTGGTGTTTGCCAGTCGGGCATCAAGCTGCTGAACGCCAAGTTCCTCGGCAATCGCGGCGGCACCACAGCCAACGCCATCAAGGCCGTGGACTACTTCACGGATCTCAAGATTCGTCACGGCCTCAACATCGTGGCCACGAACAACTCGTGGGGCGGCGGCGGATTCTCGCAGGCGCTGCAGGACGCCATCGGCCGTGCTAACACCGCGGGCATTCTGTTCATCGCTGCAGCGGGCAACAGTAGTGTCAACTGCGAGTCGAGCGACTGTTTTCCGGCGGAGTATCCGAACGCCAACGTGATCGCGGTGGCATCCATCACGAGCACCGGCGGCATGAGCTCGTTCTCGAACTACGGCTCGAGCACCATCGACATCGGCGCACCGGGCAGCGCGATTTGGTCCACCGTACCGGCCTCGTCAAAGGGCAAGGTTGTCTCGGGTTACGCCAGCTACAGCGGCACGTCGATGGCGACGCCGCACGTGGCCGGTGCCGCCGCGCTCTATGCGGCGCGTAATCCCGGCGCCTCGGCAGCGCAGATCAAGAGCGCGCTCTTGGGCAGCGCAACCGCGACGTCGTCGCTCAGCGGTCGCGTTGTCACCAACGGTCGCTTGAACGTCTCTGGCTATTGAGTAACGAAGTACAAACAAAGCGCCCCGGCCGAGAAATCGGCCGGGGCGCTTTGCTTTACGCGCAGATCAGCTAGCGGCGTCGCGAGTACAGCGGACTCGCCGCCGGCGCGGGGAACAGCGCCACGTCGTCGGCGAATCCGAGGATTGACGCCGAAGTGTAGATGCGCTGTGGTGTCGCCGTGCTCGGCAACACCACGTTCGTCGTCAACTGCAGCGGCGTAAACCGCGCGAACGTCGACGTCGTGTAGCCGATGAGTAAGCCGCCGTTGTTGTCGAAGGCAAATCCGCGCGGCGTCGTGAACGAATCCAAGTACAGAATGCGCGTGACTTCGTTGTCCTGCAGTCCCGTGGCCACAACGATCGCACTCTCCACCCGAAAGATTGCGTCTTGCTCGTACGTGCTGACCCACAGCTCGCCGGCCAGATCGAACGCGATGTGATTCACAAACAGTTCATCGGCGCCAGGCGTTGGCGGCGTTGGGGTCGTGAACGTCGCGCGCAAATCGGCAGCGGTTGAGATGTTGGTGGTCAAACGCACCGCATCGAAGCGACGCAGATGCGTGTTGTCAGCCACCCACAGATTGCCCACAGCGTCAAACGCCAATCCTTCGGGGCGCACGAGGTTGGAAATCTGCAGGCTGGGTATCACGCTGCCGGACAGCGACAACTGCGCGGGCGTTAGGCGCACAACCTTGGACTGACATCCAATGCTCACCCACAAGTTGCCGCTCTCGTCGAACGCCAAGTCGCCGGGGCCTTCGCAGTTCAAGCCCTGAATGATGATGGAGCGATCGGCGATCGGCGTGCCGGTGCCGCTGAGTGCGAGCGCTGAGTAGCGCATCAGCGAGGGCTCGCCGAGCGTCTGACCGCGCACCCAGAGATTGCCCTGCAAGTCGAACACCGCGCCCACGCCACCGCGAGTACCGGAGGTCACTGTTGGCGACATCGTCGCCGTCGTGTTGAGCTGCGTGCTCGTGAAGCCCAGCGAGTAGAAGCCCGCGCCCACCCAAGCTTTGCCGCTCGTGGCGACCACGCTGAACGGCACACTCACGGTCTTCGACTGCGTGTCGCGCACGCAAGCTGCGGCTGAGCTCGGGACGCCGCGATATGCGGTATGCACGAGTGAGTCGGTCTTGTATGCGAGCGCCGGCGTAATCGTGTAGCTGCCGCCGTTGAGGCCGGGAATCGTCGTCGACGTCGTGATGGTGATGTCACCACCAGGTCCGACGATGCGCACCGAACCCGTCACGCCAGCCGGTAACCCGGTGATGTTTACGACGAGGTCGCCCGTGCCCAGCGCATCACACGGAGGTGCGACGACGGCCTCGGTGCACGCAGCGAGGACGAGAGTGCCAAGCACAACACCAGCGAGAGGACGGCGCAGTCTGGTCATTCGAAGAGTCCGAGAGAAGGCAAAACTATCCAAACCAGTGACGCAGAAGACCGGGCGCGGTCACCAGAATTCCAAAACGAATCGCACGGCCGACCACACATATGACCGTGAAGCGAGCCAGCGGGAGCTGCGAAATACCTGCGGCGATGGCCGACAAATGAAACGGGGGCAGGCTCAGTGTCGCACTGAACATTAGTAACCCGGCGCCGTAGCTGGGGTGCCGTTCCAGTAATGCTTTGGCGCGATGCACGTAGCGCACCAGCCACGGCGTCTTGAGACGATCCGCGTGCGACCCCATCCAGAACCAGGGCAACTTGGCGGCCACGTGAGCGAGCGTGAAGCACGCCCACATCGCGACCGCGAGCCATGGCGGCGTCACGAAACCAATCGCCACCGCTGTGGCCTCGGCCATTCCAATCGGAATAGCGCCCGTAAGAAAGCCGAGCACGATTGCCGAAGCGATCGCGACCGCGGGCGAAGAGACGTCGAGTGTAGGCACGCGAGACGCGCTTATGTCGGCAGCGCGAAGCGCTCAATCGTGCCCGTGTAGGACGCGCCGCTCACATCGAGAAAGCACTCGCCGTCTGTTACCGACAAGGTCCACTGCATGCGACGGTCGAGATGCCCTGCGAGTGACTCGAGCAGTTCGGGATCAACTGCGTAGCACTCCACGCGCTCCGCGCGGTGAATGCGTTGCCCTTCGTAGCCGCGCAGGAGCAAGCGCGGTTCTTTGTGCGTGTACAACACGGCGCGTGGGCTTGCCTTGCTCGCCTGATGCAAACGCGCGGCGTCGGGCGAACCAATCTCAATCCAACTCTTCCACGCGCCCGTGAGGTCGCGCACGACGATGGCCGGATCGTCAGGATCGGAGATGCCGCCCTTGGAAAACGCGATGCCCTCCGTGTACTCCAGGCAGTAGGCCAGCAAACGCGTGAGAAAATACTCCTCGCTCTCTGACGGATGCCGTGCCGCCTTCACACTCACCTGCTCATACACGTTGCGGTCAATGAGACTGAGGGCGACATCGAGCTGATACACCGTGGCGGTGAGTGCCATCTATAGAAGGCCCAACACAGCGGTGCGCACGAACGCGATGATGAACCACGCAACGATTGGCGAAAAATCGATGGAGCCCAGCGGCGCAAAGAGATTGCGCAGCGGACGCAGAAACCACTCGGTCATCGTGAACGCCGTGCGGCCCACCAGACTGTACGTGCCGCCGATCCACGAGATCACGACGCGCACGATGATGGCGAGCTGAAAGAGCCCAAACACCCAGCCCACGACGAGACGCACGATGCCGAGCGTGCCCATCGCGGTGGAGGCGTACGCGGTCGACAGCACATCGCGCACAAAATCCACAAAGCCAATCAGCATCGCGCCGGCAATGAGTAGGCCAAACACGCCCCACCACGGCGTGCTGGTGCGCCGGCCGCCGGTCCGGGCCACGAATCGGTCCACCGGCGCGAGGGCCGGATCCACCGCGCTGCGGGCGAACCGCGCGAGTGGGCTGAAAGCACTGAGCCGTCGGGTTCGCTCCAGCCAACTGACTAAGGCGAGAATGGTCCCGAGGGCCAAAATCACGCCAAGTCCAATCCGGAGTGGGGTTTGTAGCATTTGAAGCGACAAAATGACGTCGGCCATCGGCTCGTTCAAAAAGGGGCGGTGTTCCGTACTGAAATGTGACACCACGACCCTCTACTGGGTATTGGAGGGTGTGATGGACCACATACTGGACGAGTCGCTGGTTGGCGGCGCGCCGTGGCGGGAACGGGAACGGCAGGGATATCCTCCCCAGACCGAACCCATGGCAGAAACCCCACGCGCGCCCTCAATCGATCCGACCCTGCCTCTGCGAGCCAAAGCAGGGGATCGGCAAGCCTTCGCCCAGTTGGTGGATGCGACGTATCCGCGCGCGCTCCGTTTTGCGCTCCACATGGTGGGGAGCAGAGAGGACGCCGAGGAAGCAGTGCAGGACACGTTCGTGCGGGTGTATCACAACCTGAAGCGGTTTCGTGATGATGCGCGCTTTGAGCCTTGGCTCTTTCGTATTCTCGCCAATCGCTGCCGGACGCTTTTAGCAAAACGTACGCGGCACAACACGGTCATTCAGTACGGCGATCTGCCAGACCGCATTGGTGCCACAATTGATGAAGAAAAAGACTGGACTGAAGAAGTGTACAAGCTGCTCGAGACGTTGCCGCCGGAACAGAAAGAAGCGTTTCTGCTGCGACATGTCGAGGATATGGCATACGAAGACATTGCTGCGGTGACGGGAGTGGGGCTCAGCGCCCTGCGGATGCGCGTGAAACGCGCCTGCGACACTCTGCGAACGCGGCTCACGGAGATAATGCACGATGACTGATCGAGACAAACTCATTGAACGCGTGGGAGACACGCTGCGCGCTGACAAGCGCGCGGCCGTGGATCCGCACGCCGTGGGACGACTGTTGCAAGCGGTGTGGGCCTCGCCGCGCCCGGCGCTGTGGCGTCGTGCGTTGGATGCTTGGCGCTTGCCGGCGCTCTCCGGCTTGGCGGCGAGCGCGATTGCAACGGTTGCGCTCGTTGTGGGCTTCGTAACCCGCGGCGCGGTGACGCCCACGGGTGCCGAGCCGAGCGTCGCCAGCGGATCGGCGACGGGCGAGTTCCCGGTGCAGCTGGCCGCCAATGCGACCGACGGTCGCGTGCCCACGCAGTTCGTGTTTGATGCCGCCACGGCCACCAGCGTGTCGGTGGTCGGCGAGTTCAATGAATGGCAGGTTGATAACCTCCCGATGACTCGCGTGGCCAACGGTCTGTGGACCGCAACGGTCCCGCTGACCCCTGGCCGGCACGTGTACGCCTTCCTCGTTGACGGTAGATTGCTTGTAGCCGATCCGCGCGCACCCAAGTCGGGTGACGAGGATTACGGCCGCGAGGGATCCGTCGTAATGGTCTTTGCCCGATGAACATGTCGCGAGCCAAACAACTGCTCGCCGCACTGGTGCTCACCAGTGCGACTGTCGCCCCTTCTGTGCTTCGTGCGCAGCAGGGAGCGCCAGTGCTGGACATCGCCGACGTAAGGACACGCGAGGCTGTGCAGCGCGAATTTGCGCGTGCCGCGTCGCGAGGGCTGCCGGTGCGCGCCCTCATCGCGAAGGCACAGGAAGGGGTCACGAAGCAGGCTGCTGGGGAGCGCATCCGAGCAGCTGTGTCGTCGTTGGCCAGGCGCCTGGAGCAGGCGCGGGACCTTCTCTCTCCCTCGCCATCGGACGCGGAGATGATTGCTGGTGCGGATGCACTGGCCGTCGGTGTTCCCGCGACGATGCTGCGACAGATTCGCGCTGCGTATCCGGCGGGCGCGTCAGTGGCGATGCCACTCGATGTGCTCACGGAACTCGTGGCGCGCGGGGTTCCCGCCTCCAACGCGCTCAGCCAACTCACACAATTGATGCGTCGGGGTGCAACTCCGACGCAGATAGCCGGACTCGGCGCGTCGGTGCAATCCGACGTGTCTGCCGGTCTGACGCCCGATGCGGCGTTGGAAGTGCGGGCGCGTGGAGTGATGTCGCTCCTTCCGTCACCCGCTGCCATCTCCGCGCTCGCTCCCCGCGGCACGAGGCCGTAGTGATGGCGTGACCGCGCGCCGCCGCTTTGCGGCGTTTGGAGCTGCGGTCGCTCTCGCGACGCTTGTCGCTTCGGCGGCGCGCGCGCAGCAGGCCACCGACGTGCGCGTCGAGATGGGCTACGCCAACATCACGCAAAGCGGTTTCTCCCAGGCGGACGCCGCGCTGATCTCGCTTTTATGGCGACCCGCGTGGGAACGCTGGGGATTTGTGACCAGCGCGAACTTTACCTACGCGCAAGATTCACTCGCCGCCGCGCAGGGCGTGGCCGCAGTGGACATTCCGTGGAAGTTGAGCGACCGGCTACGCACAGAAGCGGGCATTGCCGGCGCATCGTTCTCGCTGCGCAGCACCGGCCGCGGTGGCAACGTGAGCACCTTCGTGCGCCAACACGGACTCGCGTCCAATTACGGGGCGTGGGTGGGCGGCGCGTCGGGCGCTACCGATCGCGACGGTGTGTCCAGCCGCTCGTACGCAGTGGACATCGGACTCTGGCAGCGGTGGGGCCCGCTCTACCTCTCCGCAATCGGCACGCGACATCGCTCCACCGATTGGCCACTGTTGGTTGCATCTGGTGTGATGCGCGATCCGGATGAAAACGTTTTTGATTTGCGCGACGGACAACTCACCGCACAGTTGCGTTACGGCCCGCACGACATCGCGTTCACGTACACGTCGCGCACCGGTGTGGCGGAGACGGAAGCCGCTTTTGAAGCGGTCTATTGGAGCGGCACGCTGCAGATCGCCGACCGTGTGGCACTCGTCGGCAGCTATGGACGCCAACTCGCAGACCCGCTGCGCGGATTGCCCCAAGCCGAAGTGCTTACGGCATCCGTGCGCGTCTCACTCGGCCCCAAGCCACTGCCAGTTCTCGAGCGGTCGCTCATCGCGCGCGCAAGCGTTGAACCGTTGGCGCTTGGCGGCGGCATGCTCGAAGTGCGCGTGTTTGCCGCCGACGCGCTGGAGATTGTCATCGCGGGCGACTTCAGTGAGTGGAAGCCGATCCGCATGGAGCGCGAAGGTACGATGTGGGTCTCCCGCACGCGCCTCGCGCCGGGGAAGTATCGCGTGGCCGTGCAAGTCAATGGCGGCGAATGGCGCGCACCCCGCAATTTGGCGCGCGTGCGCGACGACTTTGGCGGCGAAGCAGGACTAGTCGTTATACCTTAAGCTGCACTTTCACCGGAGAACCGCGGTGCCCCTGACCACTCGTCGCAGCTTCCTTGCCGGTCTCTCAAGCGCCACCGCTGGCGCCGCAGTTGCGCTGCCGGTGTTCAACGAGCGCGCGATGAAGCGGCTCTTCGATGCAGAACTCGTGGCGGGTGATCGCTCCGCGCAGTCGCTCGCTGACGACGAGCAGTATTGGTCGCACATTCAACGTGCGTTCGATATGGATCGAACGATGATCAATCTCAATAACGGCGGCATCTCGCCGACGCCCACGCACGTGCTGCAACAAATGGTGCGCGATCTGCAGTTCACCAACGAACTGCCCGTGGAGCACAACTGGCGAATTCTCGAGCCGCGCATGGAGAGCACGCGCCGCGAGCTCGCCAAAGAGTTTGGCTGTGACACCGAGGAAATGGCCATCGTGCGCAACGCGTCCGAAGCGCTCGAGACGATGATCCTCGGCATTGATCTCGCCCGCGGCGACGAAGTGATCATCACGAATCAGAACTATGGCCGGATGATCACGGCGTGGGATCAGCGCGTGCGTCGCGACGGCATTGTGCTCAAGCGCGTGAGCTTCCCGTTGCCGCTTACCGACCCGCGCGTGCTCGTGCGCGCCCTCGAAGCGCAAATCACACCGCGCACCAAAGTCATTGAGCTCACGCACATCACCAATCTCACGGGGCAGATTCTCCCCATTCGAGATGTGGTGCGCATGGCGCGGCCGCGCGGCATTCAGGTGTTCGTGGACGGCGCGCACGCGTTTGCGCACTTCCCATTTAAGCGCGACGACCTCGAGTGCGACTACTACGGCACGTCGCTCCATAAGTGGCTGCACACGCCCATTGGCGCTGGCTTCTTGTATGTGCGCAAGGATCGCATTCCGCACTTGTGGCCACTCATGGCCGCTGACGAACCGCAAACCGCAAACATTCGAAAGTTCGAGCAAATTGGCACGCACCCGCAGGCCAACTTCAATGCGGTGTCTACCGCATTGACGTTCCATCGCGGTATTGGCGTGGAGCGCAAAGTGGCGCGCCTGCGCTATCTGCGTGACCGCTGGGCCAACGCACTCAAGGCCGAAAGCCCGCGCGTGCAGATCCTCACTGAGCTCGGTCCCGACAAAGCCGGCGCCATCTGCATGTTCAACGTGGAAGGCGTCGACCCCGTGCAGCTTGGCGGCTTCTTGATGAGCCGCTACCGCATTGTGAACACGCCCATCGTGCATGAGGAGTTCAAGGGCATTCGCATCACGCCGAGCATCTACACCACGCTCGACGAGATCGACACGTTCACTGATGCGGTGAAGACTGCAATCCGGAGTGGAATCGCGTGAAGTACTGGTTGATGAAGACGGAGCCGAGTCAGTTCTCGTTTGATGATTTGATGAAGGCGAAGAACAAGACGACGGGTTGGAGCGAAGTGCGCAATTATCAGGCGCGCAACTTGATGCGCGACGAGATGAAGGTCGGCGATCTCGCGTTCTTCTATCACTCCAGCGCGGACCCGACGGGTATTGCGGGCATCATGGAGATTGTGTCTGAGGCGTACACGGATCCGACGCAGTTTGATAAGAAGAATGAGATGGGCTATGACCCGAAGTCGAAGCTGGATAGTCCGAGCTGGATTCAGGTGGATGTAAGAGGCGTGAAGCCGCTGCCGAAGTTTTTTGAGCTGACGGAGCTCAGGAAGTTGAAGGGCTTGGAGAAGATGGTGTTGCTGCAGCGCGGGTCTCGGTTGAGCGTGCAGCCGGTGACGGCGAAGGAGTGGGAAGTGATTTGTAAGGCGGCCGGAGTGAGCTCGAGCCGCTAGCAACTCCCGTCACTAATCACAATCTCCCCCAAACGAACGATTCAAACTCATCCCATACGCGGCCTATTCTCCGCGTATGGAAATCAAGACGAGTCATTCGACGACGCTCAGCACTCGCGTCGCACAAGTTCTGTCCGCCGCCGTGCTCTCCGCAGCACTGCTCTCCGCTCCGCTACAGGCGCAGATGCCCGGCCTCGATGTGCGCATCGGCGCGCAGACCACTGCGCCCTCTGGCGGTCTCGCCAATGCCTTCGAATACGGCTACGGCCTGTACGCTCGTGTTGGCGCGCCGATGGGTCCGATCTCGCTGATGGGTGCCGCAACGTGGACACGCTTCAAGCCGAAGTCGGAGACGCTCAATAATGACTTGGACATCATGACGCTCCAGTTCGGACCGCATCTCATGGCGGCTCCGGGCTTCGACATCGGCATTGAAGGCGCGTACTTCACGGAAGTGGAAGAGTTCGGCTTCGTGCCGGTGGTGTCTTTCGGGATTCCGAATCTCGAAGCGACGCTGTCCTACACGACCACATTTGCTGGCCCGCGCACGAGCTGGTTCGCGTTGGGTGTCGGCTTCAAGTTCTAAGG
>JAYUWY010000020.1:0-4496 GCA_043753285.1 Gemmatimonas sp.
GCCACTTCGCGCAGCTCGCGGTTCATGCCCCGCACTTTGGTGCGGTCTACTTCAAGCACGCCCCAGTCAAGCGCGATGGCGTCGAGCGGAATTCCCAACGATTGCGCCTTCGTTGCCGCCGCCTGAATGGCGATGTCGAACGCACGCGCGTTGACCCGCTGCGCCTGCGAGTTGTCGCCCCATGTGGAGCGCACTTCTGGAATTGGCGCGACGCCATGATCGGACGTCAGCGCGATTACGACGTTGTCGCGCCCGCGCAACGCAATGAGCGAATCGAGAAACACACCAAGCATCCGATCCACGCGCAGAATGTGGTCGTGCAGTTCCCGCGAATCTGGTCCGTAGCGATGACCGACGGCGTCCGTGGTAGACAGCGAAAGAGCGAGCAAGTCGGTGCGCGAAGCGCTCTCACCCAGCCCCATCGCGTTCACGCCGCGCAACGCCAAGTCGATTGTCATCTGATCCATCCACGGATACACAATCATGACGTTCCGGGAGAGTTCGGGATCAGTAGGCAACACGTGCGGGAAGACGAAATCGGTGCCGCCGCCTTCGTATCTGACGGAGTCCGCCTCCGGATACTCCGACGCCGGTAGCAGCAAGTCCCACGTCGCGCCCGCGTATCGGGTCCCCGCATGATCTTCTGCATTGAACTCGCGCACCCAACGCGGGAGCGAGTCAGTGTAGTACGTGCTGGAGGTAAACTTGCCGGACCGCTGGGCGTACCAGTACACATCGCGTCTGCTAGTACCAATCGGCAGGATAGCGCCGCGATCTTTGCGCGACGCAGACAACACGCGCGTCGCGGGATCTACCGCAGTCATCCAGTCAACGAGCGTGGTGCCGAGAAACCGAAATGGCGATGCGCCGGTGCCGTCGCTTTCGAGGAGCGGCGCGGTTGGCGTGTTTACGCCTGCCGAGTTGCTCGCGATCCCGGTGCTGTATGGGAAGCGGCCGGAGAGCGTTGACGCGTGGCCCGGTGCGGTTTCGGTCACTGCATGGTCGTGCACGCCCTCGGTGAAGAAGTGTCCTTCATCGAGAAGCCGCTTGAACCCGCCGGTGAGCTGCCCGCGCCACCGCGTGAGATAGTCCGGGCGCAATTGGTCGATGGTGAGCAGCACAACCAGCTTCGGGCGCGGTCCCTGAGGCGTCGGCAAGGCGACAGCGGCGGGAGCCGCAGGCGGTGCGGCAGCGCGCTGTCCGCAGGCCGGCACAGACACCACTGCGAGGAGCGAACTTACCATCGCAAATCGGGACAAGCGCATCATGGACTCGGTGGAGGAGTTGCAGGAAAATACCCCACGAAACGCCGAGGTGCAGTTGCTTCGGCGCGTCGCGCGCGGCAGTTTCGGGGCGTCACCACCCCCAACTACCGAAATGCCTCAGGTCACTCGCTGGTTCGTTTGGCGCAATCTGTACGCCCGCACACTCATCTACTACGCGATATGCGCTAGTATCGCTTGGTTGCTTCGCGAACGGGCGCCCGTTTCGTGGGGCGTGCTTGGGCGCGAGTCGCTGGAAGACCTGGTGGGCGGCGCACCGCCCGTCGCGGGCAGCGCCGAAACGACCAGCGCTCCGTCAGCGCTCGCTGCCTCTATTGCAATGATCACCGCGTTTGCGAGCGCACTCCCCGTCGCGTGGATCTACACGCTCACCCGTCGCAAGAAGGGATTTCAGCAGTCGGTCGTTCAGACGTATTTGATTCTCCCCGTCGTCGCCGCAGGTATCGTCGTCCTCGTCAAGCACTCGCTGGCGTTGGCGTTTTCGCTCGGTGGCATTGTGGCGGCGGTGCGATTTCGCACCTCGTTGGATGACTCCAAAGACGCGGCTGGCATCTTTGTGGTGATTGGCGTGGGAATGGCCGCGGCCGTCGCGCCGTCGGTGGCGTGGGTTATCTCGGTGGGATTCAACATCCTCATGCTGATTCTGTGGTGGAGCGACTTCGGGAAGCCGATGGCGCTCGAGGGACGCGACGCCGAGCGTCGGCTTGAGAAGGCGCTCGAAACGGCGAACCGAACCGGGACCTTCATCGCGAAGATGGACGACGAAGTGTTGAAGGCGATGTCGCCGTCGCAACTCGAAGCGCTCGCAGACCGTGCGTGGCGTCGCCGCAAGCGCAACGACCCTGATCTCGCGGACGAGAAATCCGAGTCGGAGGAAGCGCCACGCTACGACCGCATGCTGCGCATTCGCACGGTGGACGTGGATGTCGCGCGCGAAATGTGCGAGCCGCTCTTCCCCTCACTCTTCGTTCAGTGGAAGTTTCTCGGTAGCGTGCGCGAGAACGATGTGCGTGTGCTTGAGTACGGCGTGACGCTGGCGCCAACCGTGACGGCGGGTGTCGTCTCGGATGATTTGTCTCAACTACCTGACTCGCCGCTACGCGGCGTGGAACTTCGATGATGATGCGTCGGCTCTTGGTTCTTCTTGCGCTGGTCGTTCTGCCGCTCAAAGCGCAGGTGATGTTTCGCGACGCGACGCCGGTGAGTATCACGCTGACCACCAACCTCCGCGACCTCTCACGCGAGCGCGATTCGACGCGGCTCCGCTGGTATGGCGCCGAACTCAAGTGGATCGACTCGGCAGGCACCGAGCGCACGATGCCAGTGGAGATTCGGGCGCGCGGTCATTTCCGCCGCCAGTCGAGCAACTGCACGTTCCCGCCGCTGTTCATTCGTGCGGCAGACTCCGTGCGTGCGGGCACCATCATGCAAGGCAATCCGCGCCTCAAGATTGTCACGCCGTGCCGTCCGTCGAGTGCGGACTATCAACAGTACATCTTCACCGAGTACTTGGCGTATCGCAGCTACGCGTTGGTGGACTCTGTGCATCATCGCGTTCGATTGGCCAACATCACGTACACCGATTCCGCGAATCGCGTGCGCCCAGTTGCTGTGACCGCATTCTTCATGGAGACGGACGAAGAAGTCGGCGATGAGCACGAGCTCAAAGTGTTTGAGCAGACCGGCGCGTTGTGGGATGTGTTTGACGGTCCACACATCGATCGCATTTCACTGTGGGAATACGCGATTGGTAACACCGATTGGTCGGTGTCCGCATTGCACAACATCGCGATGTACACGAGTGCGGACGGTTCGTACCGTCCGGTGGCATACGACTTCGACTGGACGGGCCTCGTGAATCCGCGTTATGCGTTTCCCAACGCCACGCTCGGTATTCGCACGGTGCGTCAGCGCATTCACCGCGGGCCGTGTCGCACGGCGGAGCAGTGGGCGCCAACGATTGCGCACTTCCGATCCATCCGACCGGCGCTCGACTCGCTGTGGTCCACACCGCTACCTGGACAAGATCCGCGCAAACTCGCGGAAGCCAAGCAGTATCTCGATGAACTCTGGACGGTGCTCGACAATCCGCGGGAGTTTAAGCGCGAAGTGATTGACCGCTGCCAACCACTCGGCAACTAGCAACCTGTTGCCCTACGCGTCGCGCAACGCTTCGAGTACGTCGCGACCAAACTTGTCGAGTCGAGTAGGACCTACCCCGCTGACCTCCGCCAACTGCGCGAGGGACGCGGGGTTGGCTTTTGCGATACCTCGCAGCGCACGATCTGGAAAAATCACGTACGCGGGCACTTCTTCGTCCTTGGCGAGTCGCGAGCGCAAAGCTTTGAGCGCTTCGAAGCGCGTGGATTCTTCTCGCGAGAGCGGCGCGTCGGTCGCGGCTCCCGATTTCACTTTCGCCGCGGCCTTCTTGGAGCGACCAGTGGACGGACCCGTTCGCGGCTCGTGCTTGATGCCCATGCAGTTGTCGCAGTTGGCACAGCGCGGCTTCGCGGCGGGGTCGCCGAAGTAGCGCAGCACAAACGCGCGGCGGCAGTACGACGTGTACGCGTACTGCTGCACCATCTCGAGTTTTCGCAGTTCGGCGCGGCGACGCCGATCGAGTCCGTCCCAGTCCACGGGCCAGTCGGCGAGATCGCGCGCCGGTTCGGTGAGTGTGATGCCTTCCCCGAGTCGGCCCCACACGAGGAACTGCTTGTCCTGCAGCGCATCGAGGAGATTCGTCGCGCCCATCGACCCGCCGATGCCCGGTGGCAGCGCGTCGAGGTCCGCAACGATGCCGCGATGGAACGTCCCGCGACTGCGCTTCCACAGCGACCTGAGCAGCGCGAGCGCGAGGCCATCGCGCGACTCATCCAACTCCGACTTGATGCGCTCGGGCGTAGCCAAGAGTCGCACGTGTGCCAGTGTGCGCGACGCGTCGGCGACGGCAAGGGCCCCGCTCCGCGCGAGAATGCGCATCGCCGCATCAGCCTCGCGATCGCTCACCTTGCCCGCGGCTGTTGCGGCAATCTCCGGCGCTTCTGCAGCGACGAGTCCGTCGCGCCCCGCGAGGCGTTGCAGCGCGCGATACACCGACGCCACGGTCTCACGCTCTGGCAGCGCGCCCTTGATGAAGAACTCGTGCATGAAGCGATCGGGAAACGCGTGCAGGAGAATCGCCGTGGCGGGTTGGCGATCACGTCCCGCGCGTCC
>JAYUWY010000021.1:0-9495 GCA_043753285.1 Gemmatimonas sp.
GTACAACGAGGGCGGGGACGCGCACCGTTTTGAGGGCGGGAATGAGGTCGAAATCGCCTAAGGACTCCCACGTGGACTGTTGCACGCGTCCCGTCACGCGAAACGGCGTGAGATCGTGCGTGCGGGAGGGGTCGGCGAAGTAACCGGCGACCGAAAGCTCGAAGGCCCGCTGCTTGTAGGCCTCAGGGTTTAGCTCACGCAGGCCGCTCGCGGCGAGCTCGGCGCGCATGGCGACGACCTCGGGGCCGTTCATGCGTCGCGAAAACTCGGCCTCAAACTCCGTGCGCCAGTGGCGTGTAAGCGGGGCCGGACTGATGAGCACCAAACGCACCGGCACAGGTCCGACGCGGCCCGCAGCAGCCTCTGTGGCGTAGAGCATCGCCAGCATCGCGCCCCACGAATAGCCCACGAGCGTCAGCGGTCCCTCGTGCAACTCGGCGAGCACCGCGGCCAAGTCGGCAACGTGCGTGCGCCAGGTGATGGGCGTGCGGTCATCTGTCTTGGAACGCCCGCCGCCGCGCTGATCGTAGAGCAACACGTCGCGAGTCTCGGCGAGCTCAAGCATCTGCGGCAACAAATAATCGAGGTGCGCACCGGGGCCGCCGTGCAGCAGGACGAGCTTGCCGCGCGGAGCCGCTGGGGTGTAGCGGCACCAATAAAGCGGCAGCTCGGTGCTTTCTGTGGTGCCTTCGGAGGTGGGCGGCGGAGTCGGCGGCATGATGAGTTAAAGAAAGCTGCGCGCGACCTTTGCGGTATTCACATGCACGCGCACGGTGTCGTCAATATTGGCGCCGTATCCGCCGGCAATAGCAATCGCGACGGGCACTCCCACGGCCCGCGCAGCCTCGAGCACGAGCGCATCGCGGCGCATCAAGCCATCAAAGCTGAGCTTGAGCCGACCCAGCGTGTCTCCCTCATGCGGATCGGCGCCCGCGAGATAAAACACCATGTCGGCGCGCGAGGCGGCGAGCACCCGCGGAAGCACTTCGGCGAGCTTCTCCAAGTACTCGGTATCGGCGGTGCCATCCTCAAGTTCGACGTCGAGCGTGCCGGGCACTTTTCGAAATGGATAATTGCGCCGGCCATGCATCGAGAACGTGAACGTGTCGTCGTCCCCCGCAAAGATGGCGTGTGTCCCGTTGCCTTGGTGCACATCGAGATCCACAATCGCGGCGCGACGAATTGCGCCGCGCGCTCGCAGCGCGCGCACGGCAATCGCCACATCGTTGAGCACACAGAACCCTTCGCCGTGCGAGTCAAACGCGTGATGCGTGCCGCCCGCGAGATTCATGGCGATGCCGGCGCTCAAGGCGAATTCCGCAGCCTCAAGCGTGCCGCCCGACGCGCGAAACGACCGCTCCACTAAGCCCTCGCTCCAGGGAAACCCGAGAACGCGCTGTTCCGCGACAGGCATCGTGCCGCTCACCAATCGGGTGATGTACTCCGGCGAATGCACGCGGCGCACGTCCTCAAGCGGTGCGCGGGCCGGGGTGTGCATCGCCTCCGGCGGCACGACGCCCTCGGCGAGCAACGTTTCGCGCAACAATCCGTACTTAGCGATGGGAAACCGGTGCCCCTCCGGCAACGCGATGACGTACTGCGCGCTCGACCAGCAGTGCAATGTCATGGGCGCGAACGGTGCATCGTGGTCTCAGTGGGGGTGAGAGGGGTATGTTATGCGACCACCGAGGAGCGCACCAGCAGAATGACGGATTCGCCCAGTCCGACCGTGTCCAGCGTTGCCGTGCGATTTGCACGGCTGGTGATGCGCGTGCACGCCGAACCTGCGGCGGTGGCTGAGCATCGCGCAGACGTGAAGGCGGTGGCGAAGGCCTTGAAGAAATCCACAGCGCAACTCGTGTTCGATAGCGGCGTGCTGAGCGACGGTGGAGAGCCGCTCGCAACCGACGAAGAGAGCGTGGTGTTTCTCGCCGAGCGATTTGGGGCCTACGGTCTTGAAAAGCTGGAACTCGCGAAGGCGGCGACGGACGCCGACTTGTACGATCTCGTAAAGCTGTTGAGCACCGCGCCCACGCAGGCTGATCCGCTGGCATTCTTCGCGGCTCGCGCTGCGGCGATTGACGCGCGGGCGATTCCGCGGACGCTGAAAGCAAAAGTGGTTGAGGCGCCGCCAGAGCCACTCGTCGAGCAGGCGTCCGCGAAGGAACATGCGTCGGCCAAGGATCCGGTGTCAGCGAAAGGGCCGGCGTCTGCGCCCAGCGCCGACCCGCGTTCTGAGCGGTTAACGGAGGCGCTCGAAATTCCTGAGTCGTCGGATAAGGAACTCGCGGCCCTTTTTGCAACGCTTGCAACCACCGAGGACATCGCCGACCTGCGTGCGCCGCTCGAACGACTGGCGTTCCTTGCAGACCTCGCGTTTCGCACTGGAAAGTTTGAGCGTATGCTCGAGGCGCTGGCTGGCCTTGTTGCCATTGAGTTCGTGCAATTGGAGCGCGATGCCTCCGACGAACGACGTCGTGAGTTTGCCAGTGCGGTGCGACGGCTGGCGTCGCCGGTGATCCTGCGGCAACTCGCCGTGATGCGTCACCTTCGCGCGGACGATCCGCTGGCGGTACGCCGTCTGCAAGCGGTGCTGTACCGCTATGGCACGGACGGCGCGGAAGCACTCATTGATGAATGGATGGTGGTGGCGTCGCCCGAAGCACGCGCGATTTGCCTCGATGCAGTTCGCACCCTGCGGCGCTCGCACGACGCGCTTTTTGATCTAGTGCGCAGCACGGATCCCTCGCACGTGCGCCGTGCGGTGGAGTTGCTGGGCGCGCTCGGCGACGCACGGGCTGAACAACTCTTGCTCGAGCAGATTCGTCATCCCGATGCGCGCACGCGGCGTGCGGTGGTCGCAGCGCTGGAGGGATTTGCATCGCTCGCGGCGTTCGACGCTATCGCGGTATCGGTGCTCGACGATGATGCCAGCGTGCGTCTGCGCGCAGTCTCAGCACTGGGGCAGCGCGGCAACGTTGCGGTGCCAGTGCTCGCGCCGTTGCTCGAGCAAGAACCAGAACTCGAAGTGCACTACGCGGCCGTCGCCGCACTTGGCAGCGTTGGCAGTGCCGACGCCGTGCAGGTGCTCATTCGGTGCGCCAATGGTGAGACCGCGCATCCGCGCAGGCGCAGCGCCACGCTGCGCCTGCAGGCCTGTGCGGCGCTCGCTCTTGTGCGCACACCGCAGGCAATGGCCGCCATTCAGCTCTTGCGCGACGACCGCGATCGCGAAGTGCGCGAAGGATCGGCGCGGCTTGTGGCGCAGGCATCGCGCCGCAGCACCACGACGGTGCGCGCTATCGCGCAGTAAAATCCGTCGCGGCGGTGACCGCACGACACGCCGCGGCGATGAGGGACGCCGCGTGATCGAGATCCACCAATGACACCATCTCGTTGGGCGAGTGCATGTAGCGATTGGGCACAGAGAGCAGCGCCGTGGCCACGCCTTCGCGCGCGAGATGGATAGCGTCTGCGTCTGTGCTCGTCTCGCGTCCCGCAGCGTGCAGCGTGAACGGAATGCGCGAGAGTTCTGCGGTGTCGCGCAGAATACGGAATGCGACTGGTGAAATCACCGAGCCGCGCGTGAGCACGGGACCGCTGCCCAATGGCGAATGCCCGAGTTCCTTCTTCTCGACGCCTGGGTGATCGGTTGCGAAGGTGACGTCCACGACGATTGCCATCTTGGGATCAACCTTCTGCGCACCAACGAGTGCGCCGCCACCGCGGTACGCAATTTCTTCTTGCGTTGTTGCCACAGCGACCACGCGTGCTTCGCCTGGGTTCGCGGCGTAGCGGCGCAGCGCCTCAAGCACGACGAACGCACCGATGCGGTCATCAATGGAACGCGACACGATGCGATCGTTAGGAAAATCCAACGTGCGCGAGTCAATCACGCCAGCATCGCCAATGGACAGCTCGGCTTCGGCCTGCGCGCGCGTCGTAGCGCCAATGTCTACCCACAAGTCGGTGAGCTTAGATGCCTTCTCGCGCTCGTCGGGCTTCATTAAATGAATGGGCTTCTTGCCCACTGCGCCCATAACTTCGCCGTTGCGCCCTTGAAAACGAATGCGCTGCGCGACGAGCACCTGCGGATCCCAACCACCGATGGGGCCGATGTACACAAAGCCGTCGTCGTCGATGTACGTGACGATGACGCCGATTTCATCAATGTGACCCGCGAGCATGATCGTCGGTCCGCCACCTGCGTTCACCACCGCCATCGAGTTGCCGTGCACATCACCGTGCACGCCGTCCGCAAACGTCGCGGCTTCTTCGCGCCACACCTTGGCGGCAGCGGATTCGTAGCCCGACGGTCCAGGCGTGTCGAGTAGCTTCTTGAGGAACGCGATGGCAGGTGGCTTGAGCATTGAATTAGAGTGCGAGCTCGCGGGCAAAGCCGCTGGCGAGTGGAGTGAACAGATTGGGATTGAACAGGCGAGCGAAACCTTCGACGCCATCAACGAGTCGCGGACCGGGTCGACTCACGTAGGCGTTGGCGTCCAGAGCATAGACCCGTTTGCCGCGTGCCCAGTTCCAGCTGGAATCGCCGAGCAGCTTCCGAGCTTCGACCACGGACTGCTCGAGGGCATAGCCACACGGTGCGTAGATGATGATGTCCGGATCAGCCGCGCGCACTTGCTCGAGCGATACGACCACCGAGTGTTCTCCAGCCTTGGCGAGCACGTCGATGCCGCCAGCGCGCTTGATCATCTCCGGCACCCAATGGCCAGCCGCGTAAAGCGGATCACCCCACTCAATCACTGCAACGCGCGGGCGCGGCGCCTTGGCGGCCTTGAGTGTTTCGTGGACAGCGAGCATCCGCGCGCGAGCGTTCTCGATGAATGTCTGCGCTTGGGCATCGAGTCCCATCGCCTCGCCTACCGTGCGAATATCGTCGAGCACGGCATCCATCGACGTGGCCGCCAGTGTGACGATGCGCGGCGTCGGTGTGAGACGCGTGGCCAGCGCCAGTACATCTGATTCACGCACGGCACAGACTTCGCAGAGCGCCTGCGTGATGATGAGATCCGGACGCAGCGCGGTGATGCGCTCTTCGTCGAGCGTGTACAGCGGTTCGCCGAGTGAGGAGAGTTCCTTCACGAAGGCATCAATCACTCCAGGAGCGGCCGTCGCATCCACGGCGGTACGCGTCACGCGAACGCGCGACGGCGCGAGCGGCTGCTCGTCGCAGCAGTGCGTGATACCGACCACGCGATCCATTCCACCAATCGCGTCCACAATCTCCGTCGCCGACGGCAGCAGCGAGATGACGCGCATCAGCGACGCACAGCAGGAATGGGCAGCATCACCAGCGTGAAGACGAACGCCATCAGTCCCAATCCCAACGATGCGGTGCCCGCCGTGCCCATGTAGAGCACGACGCCAAACAGCGCGGCCATCTCGCCCAACGCCCATCCAATGATGAGAAACCCAGACTGCTTGGCCAGCGGCGCTGCGGACACGCGCGTCTTGAGCAGCAATGAGCCCACGACCGCAGTCGCAACGAAGGCCCACAGCACGTAGCGCAACGCGCCGGCCGCGTCGCCGAGTGACACGTCAGGCGCGATACCAAACCGCGGCCCAAAGAACGCAATCGCAGCGAACAGAAAAACTCCGGTCATCAACGCGATGCGAATAATGAACAGATTGCGATGTGGCATTGGTTAGCGCTTCTCGTAAACGGCGCGTCCACCAACCCACGTGGACAGCACGGTGGCGCCGAGGATGTCCTCGGCGGGTACGCGCATGATGTCGCGATCTAGAATCACGAAGTCCGCGCGCTTACCCGGCGTGAGTGAACCGAGCTCGTTCTCTTGGAAGCCCGCGTATGCAGTCCAGAGCGACATGGAGAGCAATGCTTCTTCACGCGTCATGCGCTGCTCGGGATACCACCCACCCACCGGCCAGTTCTCCGCGTCCTGACGTGTCACCGACGCCTTGAACGAGATGATGGGATTCACGTACTCGACCGGGAAATCCGAACCGTTGGGAATCACCACATTCGTTGCGAGCAACGAGCGCCACGCGTACGCGCCGCGCAAGCGACCTTCGCCCAGGCGCGTGCCGGCCCAATACATGTCGCTGGTCTGGTGCGAGGCCTGCATCGAGGGAATCACGCCAAGCTGTGCGAAGCGCGGGATGTCGTCACTGTGGAGAATCTGCGCGTGCTCCACGCGAAAGCGGTGATCTGCAGTGGGGCGAGCGGCCAATGCTCCTTGATACGAATCGAGCACCAAGCGATTACCGCGATCGCCGATGGCGTGCGTGTTCACCTGGAATCCCGCGACGAGCGCCTTGTCGGCGACTTCGCGAATGTGTGCAGCGGGCGACACGAGCAAACCTGTGGCGCGAGCATCATCGGAGTAGGGCTCGAGTAGCGCGGCGCCGCGTGAACCCAACGCGCCGTCTTGATACAGCTTGATGCTGCGCACCCACAGCGTGCCGTCGTAGCCACCCACCAGCGGACCGCGGCGCAACCACGCGTCAATCGTGGGCATGTGGTCGGAGATCATCGCGTACAAGCGAATGTTGAGCGCGCCTTCGCGACCGAGCTCTTCGTACAACTCCAGCGTCTGTGCCGACGCGCCAGCGTCGTGCACGCCGGTGAGTCCCCAGCGATGCATCTCAGTGATTGCTGCCGTGATGGTTTCCTTCACCTGCGCGCGCGTGGGCGAGGGAATCACGCGGTTCACCAAGTTCTCCGCGTTGTCCACGAGAATGCCCGTGGGGTCGCCGCTCGCGGTGCGAATGATCTCGCCGCCGGCAGGATCGCGCGAGGCACGTGTGAGGTTCGCGAGTCGCATGGCCGATGCATTCACCAGCGCCGCGTGTCCGTCCACGCGCGACAACGCCACCGGATGGTCCGGCACGGCGCGCGAGAGCTCGTCGTGCGTGGGCCACGCCGTGTTGCCCCAATCGTTCTGGTCCCAGCCGCGGCCAAGAATCCATTCACCCTTGGGCGTGGTGCGTGCGCGCTCCACCACACGCGCAATGACTTCGGAATACGAGCGCGTGCCGACGAGATTCACCGAGCGCAGCGTTTCGCCGAGCCCCACGACATGCGCGTGCGCGTCAGTCATGCCCGGAATCACGGTGCGTCCCGCGAGATCCACGATGCGCGTGTTGGCGCCGGCCAATGCGCGTGCGCCCGCAGCATCGCCAGCGAACACGACGCGTCCGTTGCGAATCGCCATCGCGTTGACCACAGGGCGTGCGGCATCGGCGGTGTAAATCCGGCCTCCCACCACGACAACATCAGCAGGGACTGCTTGCGCTGCGAGGGCAGACGTGGAGAGCGCGAACAGTGAGGCGAACAGCGCAAAAGTACGGAGGCGTGACATAGCGATTCGACGGAAGGTGAGGTGAATCACGGGCCGCTCGTGATGATGCTCCATTGAGGAACTGGAGCGAAGAACTTACGGTAATGTACAGGGCACCCAACGGTGCCTCCCACCACTACAGGAGCAAGAGAAAATGTATATCCGGTTCACTGCGGCGTTGCTGGCCCTCGGGCTTGTCACAGCCACCGGCGCCGGCGCTCAAGACTCGACCAAGAGCACGGAGTCGGCGGCCGAAACGCGTGCGCGCTTGGCGCGTCGCGCGGCGGGAATTATTGTTGGACCCTGGGAGCTGCGCGGTATCGAACCGCCCAGCACTGTCGAAGCGTCCACACTGCCGATGTTTAGCGGCTTCATTCGTAAGGGACTCGACGCGCGCCTCGCGCTCGAGAACGGCATCGGCGTGTGGCGTCGCGTGCAGACCACGCCGCCCACCGGCGGTCTGGGCGGCAGCCCCGGCGAAGAAGTGCAGAGCTGGGTCGTTGCGCAGTCCACGGCGATTCGATTCTTCCCGGTCACAGAGGCCGGCGCGACCTTCGAGCCGTGGGTACTCGGCGGCGCGGGCGTCACACTCGGTATCGATGATCGCGAAACCAACGGCGGCGGAGTGCTTGGCGGCACGTCGGGCGCCACTGGCGTCGCCATCGTGCCCGGCTTCTCGCTGCAAGGTGGCGCGGGTGCCGAATGGTGGTTCAGCGAGTCGCTCGCGTTGAACGTTGGCGCGCGCTACCAGTGGACGCGCTTCCTCCAAGATTTTGGCGGCGAACGCACGTATCAGGGTCCGGTGTACGAGGCTGGCTTCACGTACAAGTTCACTTATCGGTAAGTTGTTCGGCGTGAGCCGACAATCAGTCATCGTGATCGGGTTGGGAGCCGTCGGAAGCGCGACGGCTCTCAACCTTTCGCGTTCTGGCGTGCGGGTCACGGGGATTGATCGTTGGCACCCGCCGCACACGATGGGATCCACGCACGGCGAATCACGTGTCACGCGCGCGTCCGCGTGGGAGGGCGCGCAGTACGTACCGCTCGTCGCGCGCGCGAACGCATTGTGGGCAGAACTTGCTGCAGTCACCAAGCAACACTATCGCGACGATACGGGCGGGCTCTTCATCGGCCACGCGCACGAGTATCACGTTGCTGGTTCGCGCGCTTCGGCAGATACTACGGGACTGCCGTACACGATGTACGACCGCGCCGAGATGAAGCGCCGGTGGCCGGAGCTCGTTGTGCCAGAAGGAATGGTGGGCTTCTACGATCCGGGCGCTGGCGTGTTGCATCCCGAGCGCATCGTGCGCGATCAACTCGCGATGTCCGCCGAGCTTGGTGCACGGCTGATGTTCGATACACAGATGCTGGACTTCGGTCCGCACGGCAGCGGTGTGTTTGTGCGCACCGCGAGCGAGACGTTGCACGCCGATGCGTTGGTGCTCTGCGCTGGCGCGTGGATGCCGGAGATTCTCGCGCCGCTGGGCATCGCGCTCACGGTTGAACGCACATCGCTGCATTGGTTTTCGGAGAGAGCGGAAGCTCCACCGCGCGAGACGCCGGTTCTACTCGTGAGCGATGGGCACGGGCATGCGACGGCAGCGTTCCCCACACTGGATGGTCGCATCAAAGGCGCTGGGCACGGCTCGGCAAATTTCACAAAGGCCGACGACATCGATCGCACAGTGCGCGAGGCAGACCTCGCGCCGGTCGCATCAATACTCCGCGCGTACTTGCCTCAGCACATCGGTGCGCACGACTCGAGTGCAGTGTGCATGTACACGAAAACGCCCAGCGGTCACTTCATCTTGGATTGCCATCCGCAGCATGCGCAGATTGTGATTGGTAGCGCCTGCAACGGGTTTGGCTTCAAGTTTTCCAGCGCGAGCGGTGAGGTCCTCGCTGCACTGGCCCGCGGTACCACGGCGTCGGTTGATCCGACGCCGTGGCGCTTGCCACAGAACTACGTCAGGGCTGACGGCTCGAGAGCCACCGCGCGCGAAACGCCAACTGCTCCGCACTCGGGGTGAGATTGGCTTCTTCAAATCGCACGACTTCTACGCGCGGATCTGCACGCAGCGTCATCGCGGCACGCGTCTCGCCGGCGCGCGACATCCACTCGATCTGCACAACGTCGCCAGGCTTCTTCGCGCCGAGTACGCCAACAACG
>JAYUWY010000022.1:0-2267 GCA_043753285.1 Gemmatimonas sp.
GCGACGCCTGTAGCACCTGCGGCACCATCAACACCGATGGGACCCTGCGCGCCGATCGCGCCGGCGGGTCCTACGGCGCCCGTCGCCCCTGCGGCACCATCAACACCGATCGGACCCTGCGCGCCGATCGCGCCGGCGGGTCCCGTCGCCCCGGTCGCCCCGGTCGCCCCCGTGGCACCGACAGTCCCGAGCCCCTGCGAGTTCCACGTGAACCTCACGTGATCGCTCGCGAGGCAGTTCGTCGCCAGTCCCACCTCGGCGATCCGATACAGCGTACCGCTCGCCGGGACGTAACACGCCGTGTAGATGACGTTGGGCGGCACCGGGACCTGCGCGAACGCGACACGTGAGGAGGTGGCCGACGCGACGAGAACACCAAGTGCGGTGACAATAATCCGGGAATTCATAAAACCTCTTCTGTTGGATGACGACGCCGTGCGTCCGTCATTGGAATGCGTATCCGATGCGCCCGATCGTGTGCCACCGTGCATCGCCGTCGAACGCTTGTTCGTGCTCGAGTCCGATCAAGAACCGTCGCACACCGACCATCACGGCCGCGCGCCCGGAGACAAAGCGCGAAGTGCCAGAGAACTGCGCGATTGACTCACGGCTGAAGACCAAGAACGGCTCCACCCGAAACCCCAGCCGCGGCCGTTCGGCGCCCAGCGTGGTGGTCCCACCGATCGAGATCCCGATCGGCACGCGCCACAGTTGCAGGTCCCCAATGCGCTCGCCGGCAATGCCGGGCGTGAGACAGACACCGAATCGCTCCGATCGGGCAAGCGTATACGCCGCGCCGATCGCCAGGCGATTCCGCGGCGGATCAGGATCGGGGTACGCCGTCGCGCTCCCGTCACCGAACACAGCGAACGTCCGCGACAGCTGCCACCCGGCATCGAGACCCGAGACGCTCGCGTCCTCGGCCGCGCGTCCGAGCGCGAGCGCAATCCAACCGGACGACGTTTCGGTGTTGCCGAGGCAGTGCTGCGCCGAGAGCGGTGCCGTCACGAGGAGGGCGGCCGCGAGCACCCAGCCGCTCCGCAGCCACACCGAGACACGAGGCCCCCCCAATCGCCGCATCATCTGGGCATCACTTCGCCGAGCGACTGCGCCGTCAGCGCAAAGATCAGACGGATGCCGTCGCGGTCGGGCAAGGTGGCCGGCGTGGCCGGGATCTCGCTCAGGAGACCGTCTGCGATCGTGAGCATGCGGCACGCACCGTCATAGTTCGACGCAGTGATGTTGTTGACGGCGCGGCGGATCGCGTTCTGCATGGCGCGCACATCGGCGGTGGCGTCGAGTGCGGCGACCATGGGACCGGCGGAGTGCAGAAGTGCCGTGCGCATCGCTGCGGGTGCGAAGGGCTGCCCGTTGACCATCGCCAAGAGTGCGGGAGGGGGACGGCAGGGCGCATGCGTGAATCCATCGGGGGCCAGAGGCGAGCGTTCGCCGCAGGCCGTCACGGCGACGACGAGGAGCAACATCAGGGCGCTTCGCATGATGGGTTCAACCGCCTAGCAGAGACTGCGTGCGTGGAGAGTCACACACGCAGTGTACGGCCCGCGTTCAGCGCATACTATCGGCAGAACGGCGTAGTGCGGCGTAGTCCTTTAGTGCGAGTAACTGCGGAGGTGCTCCCCTAGCGTGACGCCGTTGCGCTCCGCGCTGTCGCCTGAGCGTGCCTGCCGTTGAACGCCGGCCAGTGCCACGGATGACTCAACAATCGTGCTGCCGTTGCAGGACGTTCAGACTGGTCCGCGCCGCGTGAACCTCACCGCCGCGCCAGGTCAAACCGATCGAAGTTCATCACCGTGTTCCACGCGCGCACGAAGTCGTGCACGAACTTCTCCTGGGCGTCGGCGCTACCGTACACTTGCATTCATATAGTAGTAAGTGCAACAAATCGCCCACGCCTAAAAGCGGGTCGGGTGACCTGGGGCAGGCTAGGCTTCAGTTCTCCTCCAAGAGAAAGGACGCCATGACCTACACCCACATCACCCAGCATGAAAGGTACGTCATTTGGTCGCTGCGCAAGCGCGGTTGTACGCCGGCCGCGATTGCGCGCGAACTCAAGCGGCACCGCAGCACTATCACGCGGGAGATCCGCCGCAACGTGTGGCGGCAGAATCGCATGGGCTACTATCCGCTGAAGGCGCAGAGCTACACCAATGAACGGCGACGCGTCGCCCGGCGGGGCTCGCACTTCTCGGACGAGGAGTGGGCGTTCGTGGACGAGCTCCTGCGCGAGGACTGGAGCCCTGAGCAGA
>JAYUWY010000023.1:0-2266 GCA_043753285.1 Gemmatimonas sp.
GACGTGAGACTTGAGACGTGAGAAACCTAGAGCGCACTCTCTCAAGTCTCACGTCTCAAGTCTCACGTCTAAATCACACTTTCTTCAGCTTCCAACTCCCTCGCCTAAACAAAATCGCGCTCACAATCGCCAACGCCGTATAAGCCATCGGCACCGCGATAAACACGCCGCGGAATCCCAACTCGGTGCGCTGTGACATCCACCACGCCAAGGGGATCTGCAGCACCCAGAACACGAAGAAGTTGATCCAGCTCGGCGTGCGTGTGTCGCCCGCACCGTTGAACGACTGCTCCAGCACCATACCCAGTGCGTAGAGCGGGAAGCCCAACGACATCGTGCGCAGCGCGTATGTGGCCACATCGCGAACTTCGGCGGACTCGCTGAACAGACCGACCAGCGACGGCGCGAAAATCCAGAAGAGCACACCGGTGATGCCAAGCACAATCATGTTGATGCGCGCCGCCACCCACACGGATTTCTCGGCGCGATCAGGATCTCCGGCGCCGAGTGCTTGGCCCACCATCGTTGCGGCCGCGGCGCCGACTCCGTACGCCGGCATCAGTGCGAAGAGCAGAATGCGAATGGAAATCGTGTAGCCAGCCATCGCGTTCGCGCCAAACGCCGAGGTGAATCGCACGAGTGCAACCCAGCTCATCGAACTCAGTGCGACCTGGAACATGCCCCATCCAGAGAGCTTCGCGATTGACAGCATCTCCTTCGGCTCGACGCCCACGTGATGCTTGCGGACGTGCAGATTGCCTTCACCGCCGCGCAGATGCCACATCGCCCAGAGGAAGCCAACGAAACGGCCAATCGCGGTCGCCCACGCCGCGCCTTCAATACCCATCTCCGGGAAGATGCCAATGCCGAAGATGAGCAATGGGTCGAGCACGATGTTGATGGCGTTGCCGAGCATCAGCACGCGCATTGCCACTGCTGCATCGCCAGCGCCACGGAACGCAGCGTTGATCAAGAACAGCAGGAACACTGCGCCGTTGCACGCCAGCGAGATGCGCGCGAAGCCAGTGCCAATCGCGAGCACCTCTGGATCCGCGCCCATCAGCGTCAATAGCTCTGGCGCATAGATGGCTCCGAATACACCGAGCACGGTCGAGAGCAACAAGCCGAGCATCAGGCCCTGCACAGCAGCACGCGCAGCGCCGTCAGAGTCCTTTTCGCCAATGCGACGCGCAACAGTTGCAGTCACGCCAATGCTGAGTCCCATCGCGACGGTGTAAATCACCACCATCAGCGATTCGGTGAGACCAATGGTGGCGACGGCGGCGGGGCCGAGTCGGCCGACGAAGAACGCATCGACGACGGCGAAGATGCTCTCCATCGACATCTCGAGCACCATCGGCACGGCGAGCAAGAAGATTGCGCGACCGATGGCGCCCTGCGTGTAGTCGTGCTCAACGCCGCGAATCGCGTCGCGGATATCGTGCCACACGGAGACACGTGCTGCGTTCGTTGTAGAATCAGGACTGGTATGCATCTCAAACACTCACGGAGTCAAAAATAGAAAACGCCCCGTCCGCCAAACGAAGCAGGAGGGGCGTTGAGCCGCGAGGAGCGACGCGCTGTCGCTGCTACCCGAGGTGCCCTGCTTCGCACACGTGTGCCATGACGACGTCAGTCGTCGCCGGACGGACCCGGACGGCAGAGTGGTTGAGCAGGGGAATCACGATTGCACCTGGGGGAGAGAAGAATCCAACTACAAGAAGGCTAAAAAGGGGACTGCAAACTTCGCAACCCCCCTCGCGTACTACGTGCGTAACAGCCGCTGAATCGCCGCGCTGATCTCTGGCACATCGGGCAGCACGGCCGCCAACAGATCGGGGTGATATGGCATCGGGATGTCATTCGGTGCGAGGCGCTCCACCGGAGCGTCTAAATACCAGAACGACTCCTGCGTGACAGTCGCGGACACTTCGGCGCCGAAGCCAGCCGTGAGATTGTCCTCGTGCACGATGAGGCAGCGGCCCGTCTTGCGCACGCTGGCGAGCACTGCGTTGCGATCCCAAGGAGCGATCGTGCGCAAGTCAAGCAGCTCGAGGTCGTCACCGAACTGGGCGGCCGCGTCGGCGCAGCGATGCACCATTGCGCCCCAACTCACGAGCGTGAGTGCCTTGCCCTCTTGCACCACGCGCGCGCGACCAAACGGCAACACATAGTTGTCGCCCGGATACCGCGCGCTGCCGTCGCCGGTCATCAGCAATGAACGATGTTCAAAGAACACCGTGGGATTCGGGCTACGCATCGCGGC
>JAYUWY010000024.1:0-2265 GCA_043753285.1 Gemmatimonas sp.
AAGCAAACCAACAGCGTCTGCCGCGTTGGATGGCATTGCCACCTGCCAGCCGTACGCGTGTGCAAAGCGCACTTCATCGGAAAGCGAATGCCACGGATCTCCAACGTCCTTACCGAAACCGCCAGGCATACGCACCACCATCGGTGATGCAAAGCGATTCGCCGTGCGCCAACGCAACGTGCCCGCGTTGTTGAGCTGCTCGGTGGCGGGATCGGCGTACTTACGAAACTGAATCTCCGCGACCGGCATCAAGCCGCTAATCGCGAGACCCGCCGCTCGACCGATGATGCCTTCTTCAGAAAGCGACGTATCGAACACGCGATCCTTGCCGAACGACTTCTGCAGGCCTTCGGTGACGAGATGCACGCCGCCCTTCTTTCCGACGTCTTCGCCAAACACGACAACCTTGGGATTCACCATCAGCTCGTGGCGCAACGTGCGGCGCACGGCCTCGGCGAAGCGCAGCATCTCGCCGTCTGTCGCCATGTCGTCGGTGCTCACGAGCGCTTTGCGTTCTTTGCGGCGCAATCCGCCAAAAGCTTCTGGCGCACCGTCCGTGTCCGTCGCAAAGCGATGCTCGGCGATCTTCGTCGCATCCGGCTTGGGTCGCGTGCGAGCCTTCGACAGCGCACGATCCACATCGCGCGCGACATCAGTCTCCAGCTGACTCCACTCGGCGGCGCTCAAATGCGTCGGTACGAGGAAGCTGCGCAGCTTGGGGAGCGGATCGCGCTTCTGATCGGCTTCGATCTCGGCGTCGGTGCGGTAGCCCTTTTGATTGTCGGGGCCTGAGTGCGACGAGAGGCGCGGCACGGTGAGTCGAACCAGCGCCGGCCCGTTGCCTTCGCGCACGTGCGCGACCGCATCGCTGAGCGTCACGGCAGTCTCGGCGGCGTCGGTGCCATCGCCAGTGCGGATGTACAAGTTCTTAAACGATTCCAAATTCGCGGCGATGTTGCCGCCCGGCGTTTGGAAATCGCCAGAGACAGAAATGCCGAGGTTGTTGTCTTCGATGTAGAACAACATCGGCAGCTTGAGCGTAGTCGCCATCGTGAGGGCCGACCAGAATCCGCTCGTCGCCACCGACGCATCGCCGCCGAGTGCGACGCCGATGGAATCGTGAAAGCGATAGTCCTTCAAGATGTCGCGGTGATACTGAATGCCTTGCGCCCAGCCCGCCGTGGGCGTGTACTGGGAGCCCACATCACCGGCCATCGGAAGCACGACACAGCCTTCTTCGCTCGGCATGTTGCACACCACGCCGATGTCGCGACCATCGGAGAATCCGCCGGCGCGCCCAAGTGGTGAACCGAGGGCGTCTTCGAGAGTGAGACCAATGGAGAGCAACAGCGGGCGGCTGCGATAGTACGCGCCAGCCGCATCGCGCTTGCCAGTGAGGAACTGACCAAGAATCACCTGCGCAACGTCGTGACCGCGGGCCGAGAACTGGTAGAGCACGACGTGGTCCTTGGGGACGGTCGCGCGGTTCCGGTTGGTCTGCTCTTCCACGTCGTCGAGGGCGCGGGAGCAGAGCACGTGATAGGCGATCTTCCGCCAGTCGAGGGCGGGGGCGGTAGGTGTCTTAGTCTTCGGAGGCATCGAGGCGAAATCTAGCTTGTAACGGCGTTCACCACGAAGGCACGAAGGGTGCGGCGGTTCCCTCCGTGCCTCCGTGCTGAGCCGTGCAGTAGATTTGACCCCTATGCCAAGCATTCTGAGTGAGCTCAAGGACGGGGTGTTGGAACTCACCCTGAACCGCCCAGATGTCCTCAACAGCTTTGACCGCGCGATGGCGCAGGCGCTGCAGGTGGAGTTGGCGCGCGCCGCGGTAGAGCCCCAGATTCGTGCCGTGTTGCTGACCGGTGCGGGTCGTGGATTCTGCGCGGGCCAGGATCTGCAGGAAGCGCTGCCCAAGGGCGACGGGCCGATGCCCGACATCTCGGAGATGGTGCGCGGGAGTTACAACCCCATCATTCGCGCGATTCGCGGTCTGGAGAAGCCGGTGATTTGCGCAGTGAACGGCATCGCTGCCGGTGCGGGTGCGAATTTGGCCTTTGCGTGTGATCTCACGATTGCTGCAGAGGAAGCGAATTTTGTGGAGAGTTTTGCGAAGCTTGGACTGATTCCGGATACGAGCGGCACGTTCTTTGTGCCACGCCTCGTGGGGCCGCAGCGCGCGACGGGAATGTTTTTCCTCGCGGGCAAGCTGAGTGCGACGCAGGCCAAGGAGTGGGGACTCATTTGGGACGTCGCGCCCTCGGCGAC
>JAYUWY010000025.1:0-2265 GCA_043753285.1 Gemmatimonas sp.
TCGCGCTGCGGATTCACTAACGCATACGCCACCGGAGCTTCTGCGGCGAGACGGTGGTGATCCGTGATGATGAGATCCACACCAGCGGCTTTGAGATCGCGCGCGGGTTGCAACGCCGTCGTGCCGCAGTCGCACGTGAGCACCACCTTCGCGCCCACCTCAATGGCTTTGCGCACACCCGCCGCACTCAAGTCATAGCCGTCCGCTTTGCGGTCGGGAATGAACGGCGTCACGAGGCCGCCGAGTGCGCGAATCATCTTCGTGAGCAGCGCCGTAGAGCTGATGCCGTCCACGTCGTAGTCGCCGTGCACAAGGATGTGCTCGTCGGCACGAATCGCCGCGGCGAGTCGTTCGGCCGCGCGACGCAAATCAGTCAGCGCGTCTGGCGGCGTGAGATGCTCGCGCTGCGGCTTGAGAAAACGCGCCGCGTCGTCCACCGCACGCACACCGCGCACGGCGAGCAGTTTGAGCAGAGCCTCCGGCAACGCCGGTTTCCCCGCGCGGTCGGTGAGCGCTTGCAGTCCAGTGCGCAACGCCGCCACGACGGCGGCATCAGCATCGGGAACCTGCTGCCAGCGCGCCGGTGGGCGCGTGCGACTCACGCCGTGTGGTACATCATCACGCCGCATACTTCGCACGGCTCAATGGCGCCGCTGGCCGTCATCGCGTGGCGCAGCTGCATCGGGATTTGCGTGTCGCACGCACCGCACGCCAAACCCGTCAACTGCACCACGACGCGCACGCGCTTCTTGTTGCGCAGGCGGTCATAGCGAGTGAGCAGCGTCTTGGGCACCGCCTTCGCCGTCTCGGCGCGCTTGCCAGCCAGCACTGCCAGTTCGCCGTCAAGTGCAGCGCGCTGCTCGCCCACTTCACTGCGCGCGGCCGCCTGCTCGGCTTCGAGCGACGCGAGATCTTCCTTCGCAGCCTTCAGCGTGCCCCGCATTTCTTCGAGGCGACGGCTCAGCGAGAGCAGGTCGCTCTCCTCGCCGGCGACAATCTTCTTCGCCTGCTCCATCTGCGCCGCGGCTGCCGTCGCCTGACGCATCGTCTTCACGTTGTCGAGCTGCGCCTGATTGCGATCAATCAGTCCGCGATGCTCGGCGATCTTGTCGCGCAAAAACGCCTGCTTCTTCTCTTCTGCAGTGACCAGCACCTGCTGGCGGTCCACGCTTTCGACGAGGCGCTTGCGACGCGCGTCGAGTTCGGCGATGCGGGGCTCGAGTGCGGCGAGCTTGAGTTCGATCTCGTGAATCTCGAGATCGTCGTTTTGGAGAGCCAACAGCGATTGAATATCAGACATTGGGCTAGGACGGGGGACGGAAGACTTAAGACGGAAGGTACCTGCGGGGGAATATCATCGGCGACCGCGAGTGGCGCCCCATCGGGTCATTCCGATAGCACGCTTCTCGTCGGTCAACTGCTTGATTTGCACATTGATGCGGTCCTTCTCCTGACTTTCGGCCAATGGGAGGATAGACGTCAGCTCAGCAACTCGCGCGTCCAACGAACGCCCGCGCAACTGCCGCAGTGCATCCGCGAGTGTCTGCTTGGCGTCCACCACGGCGTCCGCCTCGCTCCGCAGGGTTTCGTACACGTAAATCTCCAGCGGGTCGAGCGCACTCGTAAACAGCTCTGGGTCGGCATCGGCGCCGTGCCGCGCCACCGCCGCGTACAACGCCGCATAGACAGGATCGCGCAGCACGCCCCCAGTATCTTCGCTAAACGCATCACCGTGCTCGGATGATCCCTGCGGCATGTCGTCCATCTCGAGTTTTCCAAACTCTTCGGCGATAAAATCCTGCCACACCGGCTGTGTGAGTAATACCCGCAACACCGCCTGCTCGGCGTTCCCTTGGTCTACGCTCGACTTGTACGGACCGCTCGGCAGCGGCCGCGCGACTTCTTCGCGCGCAGCCACAGGCGCCTGCTCCGGAACCCGGCCCGAGGTTCGGTTGCCGCGCCGCACCGCGTGCAATTCGGCCAACAGCACCTCGCGCGCGATTCCCGCAGCATCCGCGGCGCGCGCCAAGTAGAGGTCGCGCGTGATGGGATCGCTCGCTGCACGAATAGTGGGCAGCAAACGGTCGAGTGCGCGGCGCTTGTGCTGCAGATCGTTGAACCATCCGGCGCGCTGCAGCAACTGCACCTTGCGATCGAACACATCCATCGAGTTCTCGATGAGCGGCGCGATGCCGGCGAGTCCCTTGGCACGCACAAACGTGTCGGGGTCTTCGCCGTCCGGCAGCGTCACGACGCGCACTTCGA
>JAYUWY010000026.1:0-2263 GCA_043753285.1 Gemmatimonas sp.
ACGCCAGAACGAGTTTCGGTCACGCGCGCTGCGCCTCACGTGCGCGGCGATACCACTCCGCGGCTTCAGGTGGGCGACCGAGCCGATCGAGCACCACGCCCACGCCCTTGAGCGCGCGCCAGTTCTCGGGATCGAGCTGCGCAGCGCGTTCGTATGCCGCACGCGCTTCTTCGAGTCGATCCGCGTGATTGAGCGCTTCGCCGATGAAGTAGTGCGCCTGCGAATGATTCGGCGCACCTGCAACACCGCGCTGCAACGGTTCAATCGCGTCCTTCCAGCGCGCGCGACGGCAGGCAAGGATTCCAGTCTGCACCGCCACCTCGGGATGCTCGGGCTTCAGCTTCTCAGCCTCCTTGAGCGCCTTCGCGGCGTCGTCGTACTTGAGCAGTGCGCCGAGCGCGCTAGCGCGCGCGCAAGTGAGGGCGAAGGCGTCACCACCGGCTGCGACAGCGCGTTCAACGGTCTTAAGAGCACCCGCGGCGTCGTTGCTGCGTTCCTGTGCCGCGATGTACGCGAGTGCGCGCGTCGTGTCGCTGGGTGTCTGCTCAAACGCGAGGCGCAGGGCTTCGACCGTGGGCCGCGAGGAACGAGCGCTTGCATCACCGCGCACAACGCTCGGCGATGCGGCATTGTTTGCCGCGGCGCGCGCAGCCATCGCCTTGGGATCCACGACCACGCGAATCGGGTGAATCGGCGTCGCCTTTGACGTCGGTGCGCTAATGCCATCGATTCGGCGCGCCACAAAACGGGGCTCTTCAAGTTCAGTGTCGTCGTACGACCACTCGCCACACACCGGCGGCTCGCGCAACGGCACCGCCACGAACTCCGCCGTCAACGTCGCGGGGTCCACAACCACCGCGTCAGCGTCAAAGACGCCAAGCGGGAGCTGGTATGGGTCGGGCGGGGAGGTGGGGTCGTCTACCACAAGGAGCGAAGAGCGAGGGGAAGAATCGAGGATTGAAGAAACGAGGGGGAGGAACTGAACTCCGATGGGAATCTAGCGGTTCGTCCCGAGTGGGAGGGGGAGGAGCCTCCCCCTTGGGGTCTCGTCCCCTCCCCCTAGATCCTCGCCACTCGCTCCTTCCCCTCGCTCTTCGCTCCTCCGCTATCTTCAACGACTATGCCCGGCGATGCCCTGATCGTTCGCGGAGCCCGCGAACACAATCTCAAGAACGTCTCGGTCACGATTCCCCGTGACAAGCTGACCGTCATCACCGGCCTTTCGGGGTCGGGAAAGTCGTCGCTCGCGTTCGATACCATCTTCGCCGAAGGCCAGCGCCGCTACGTCGAGTCGCTGTCCGCCTACGCGCGTCAGTTCCTCGGCTTGATGGAAAAGCCGGATGTCGACGTGATCGAAGGCTTGTCACCGGCGATTTCTATTGAACAAAAGACCGCGGGCGCGAATCCGCGTTCGACTGTTGGTACCGTCACGGAGATCTATGACTATCTCCGCTTGCTGTACGCGCGCGCCGGCACGCCACACTGCGCCAATTGTGGACGTCCTGTTGCGAAGCAGTCGGCAAGCCAGATTGCCGACATCGTCCTCACGTGGCCCGCGGGCACAAAGATTGAAGTGCTCTCGCCACTCGTGCGCGGTCGCAAGGGTGAGTTCCGCGAATTGTTTGAAGACGCGCGCAAGCAGGGTTTCGTGCGCGCGCTCGTGGATGGTGAACTCATCGAGCTCACCGAGCCGCCTAAGCTGAATCGCAAAGTGAACCACGACATCTCCGTCGTCGTGGACCGTCTCACCGTGCGCGCTGATGATCGCGGCCGTCTTACTGATTCTGTTGAGACTGCGCTGCGCCTCGCCGAAGGTCTCGTTGAAGTTGTGCGTCACGATGGCTCCAAGCGTGCGACGCAGTTGTTCTCAGAGAAGTACGGCTGCCCGGACTGTGGCATCTCGCTGCCAGAACTCGAGCCGCGTCACTTCTCGTTCAACTCGCCGTTCGGCGCCTGCCCTGACTGCTCGGGACTCGGTACCAAGCGCACCGCGAGCCCTGAACTCGTGCTCGGTGATCCGAGCATCTCGATTCTCGAGGGCGTGATTCTGCCGTGGGGTGAACCCGACGGATACTTACGCCGTGTCATTCTGCCCGGACTCGCCAAGCAGCTGAAGTTTGAACTCAACTCGCCGTGGGGCAAACTGCCCGACCGCGTGAAGTTTGAATTGCTCTTGCCGTGAATCGTGACCGAAAGTGAATCGGGCTTGAGGCGACGACCCTGACACGCTTGGCACACACCGACGACCATGTACTCCTCGAGA
>JAYUWY010000027.1:0-4481 GCA_043753285.1 Gemmatimonas sp.
CATCGTGAAGTTCGCCGAACTCTCGGGCGACAAGTTCTACGCGCATATGAACGACGAAGAGGCGCGCTCGAATGGCATCTTTGAAGGACGCGTGGCGCACGGATACTTCATTGTCTCCGCGGCGGCGGGTCTGTTCGTTGAACCGAAGCTCGGCCCAGTGCTCGCAAACTACGGACTCGAGAACCTGCGCTTCACTAAGCCGGTGTATCCTGGCGACACGATTCAGGTGCGACTGACCGTGAAGCAAAAGACGGCGAAGGACACGCCCGAGGGCGGCATACCGCAGGGCGTTGTCGAGTGGGACGTCGAGGTGACGAACCAAGCGAAGGAAGCTGTCGCCTTGTACTCGATCTTAACGCTCGTGCGACGCTAGGCGCTCGTCTCAGGCGCTCAAATCAGGCGCTGGTCAACCAGCGGGCAATCGAGTAGCCAGCGGCACTCACGCTCGCCGTAAGCACCACGCCCCACGCGAGGTCGAGCGGCACGATGCCGCCCGGAAATCCCTTCAGCAGCGCCAAGCTCGTGAGGTCAAACGCGGCATACGCGGCGAGGCCAAACACCGCGCCGAGTGCGAGTGCACGCACGATGCTCTGCTTCTCGACGGCCGGCATCACGCACAGGATGATGATCGCCGCGACGTAGATGAGATAAAACGCAATCGCCGCGCCCCACTTCGTGTTCTCCGCGAGGAGATGGCCCATCTGCTTTGTATAGATGCCTTTGGCCACAAACCCCAACCACGCGATGTCCAATGCAAAGAACACCGCCGTGGTGGCCGCGTAGAGCTTGAGATAGAACGCCATGATTGGATTACCGCACCGTGATGCGAATGGGCGCTGAGTTGAGCGCCGGGCCAATCACTTTATGCTCGTGATCGGCGAGCACTAGCCGCAGCGTGTACGTGCCCGGTGCGAGCGAGAGGGTGGTTTCGATCTGGCCGAGTCCAAAGTGACGGTGCAGGGAATCGGCGGGAATCACGACGCCGGGGGCTGGTGGTTCCACGTTGATGAGCACGTGAAAGTGGCCGGTGCGCGGAAAGTTCACCGAGGCCGGCGCGACGCCGTAGTTGCGCAATCCGAAGACCACCGGGAAGCTGCGCGGGACCACTGCGCCGTCCGCAGGTGCGCGGAAGAAGATCTCAGGTGCCGGCGCCGGCGCCGGGGTCGTCGCGGCGGGCGCGCTCTGAGCGTCTGACGTGGCGCCCGCGACGAACGTGAAGGCCAAAACGGCGGTCCACTTGGAGAACGAGCGCATAGAACGTGTCGTGTGCTGGGGGAAAGGCTGAAGCCGCTGGGGCACCTGCGAGACGAATGCTCAATACCCCGCGCAAGTTCGCACGGCTCCTCCCAGGCTCACAAGCGGGGCGGTTGCGAATCCTTTGGGCCCGAGGTTCCGTACAGGGAGCGTCGACCCCTCTCACCTCCCCGCAAATGCTGCCACAGGACCAGCCCGCCACCGCCCCGACCGCTCAGCCGGCGACGCAGGGTACAGCGACGACGGTGGCGGCTCCGGCCGGCGGCTATTCGGCGCGCGAGATGTACGAAGCGGCCCAGTTGCATCGCCGCACGCTGCGTGACCAGCTGTCCTCCACCGAGAACGTTCGACAGGAAATTGCTCAGGAGTTGCAGAACCCGTTGGTCACAGGCGTCAACCGCGAAGGCATGGAAGCGCGGCTCAAAGTGGTAGACATCAAAGTGCTCGACCTCAGCAACAGCTCGCCGCCGCGCAGCTTCGCGAAGCACAGGCCGCGGCCGTACCCGGCGCTGAACAGCCGACGCCGCGCGATCAGTACGAGGATCGCACCGAGATGATGATGGCGGTGGGCTTCACGCTCATTTTCGTGGTCATTCTGCCGCTCACGCTCGTGCAGGCGCGTCGCTTGTGGAAGAAGTATTCGGTCACGCTGTCGATGACTCCAGAGCTCGATCAGCGTCTCGCGGGTATTGATCGCGCGGTCGAAGCCACGGCCATCGAGATTGAGCGCATCGGCGAGGGCCAGCGCTTCGTGACGCAGTTGCTGGCTGCGCGCACAGAGCACGTCAAGATTGACGCGCGGGGCTCGTCCGAGACGGTGTAGGAGTCTGCTGAACGCGTAGCCCGCGCTACGCGTATACTCCGTCATGCCCGCTTCCCACATGTTCGCGTATCCCCGCAACGACACCGTTGCTGGTATCGTTGTGTTTCTTGTGGCGCTGCCGCTGTGCTTGGGCATCGCCGTGGCGTGTGGCGTGCCGCCCATCTCGGGACTCGTGGCCGGTGCCGTCGGTGGCATTGTGGTGCCGTGGATTAGTCGCTCGTCGTTGTCGGTCTCCGGCCCCGCGGCCGGCTTGACCGCGATTGTCATCACGCAGATCGCGTTGCTCGGATCGCTCGAACTCTTCCTCACGGCGACGTTGCTCGCGGGCTTCCTCCAGGCGGCGATGGGCATTCTGCGCACGGGACGCTATGCGAATCTCGTGCCGTCGTCGGTGATCAAGGGCATGCTCGCGGCGATTGGCATCACCATCATATGGAAGCAGCTTCCCGTCGCGTTTGGCGTGACGGGTGGCGTGGCTGATATCGCCGGACAAATGCACATCGGCGCGATTGTGCTCACGGCAATCGCACTCGTGGTCCTGTTTGGATGGAAGTACACGCCGATGGCGAAGGTCCCCGTGATTTCGCCCGCGCTGGTCGTGGTGCTGCTGACGAGCGTGTTGGCGGTGTTGTTTAGA
This sequence comes from Gemmatimonas sp., assembly GCA_043753285.1. Classification (GTDB taxonomy): domain Bacteria; phylum Gemmatimonadota; class Gemmatimonadetes; order Gemmatimonadales; family Gemmatimonadaceae; genus Pseudogemmatithrix. The sequence goes on from JAYUWY010000027.1 coordinate 2,715, forward strand.
GGCAACGAGTCGCTCGCCCTCACTGCCGCGCAGCTGGTTGATGTTCCGCTCGGCGGCCCTGCAGCGCTCGCCGCGGCACTCCCGCGTCCGGACTTTGCAGGCCTCACGTTGCCCGCGGTTTGGATTGCAGCAATCACCATCGCCGTTGTCGCGAGCATCGAAACACTGCTGTCGTTGCAGGCGGTGGATCGCCTTGATCCGCTGCGTCGCACGAGCCCGCCAGATCGCGAACTCGTCGCGCAAGGTGCTGGCAATTTTGTGTCGGGCCTCCTCGGCGGGCTTCCGCTCACGGCGGTGATCGTTCGCTCAGGCGCCAACGTCGCCGCTGGTGGACGCGAGCGCATGTCGGCGTTGGTACACGGCATCTTGCTCGTACTCGCCGTGGTGTTCGCCGGTCCGCTGCTCGCCATGATCCCGCTGCCCGCGTTGGCGGCGGTGCTCATTCAGGTGGGTTTGAATCTCTGCAAGCCGGCGATGTTCAGTACGCAGGCCAAGCTGGGCTGGACGCAGTTCTTGCCGTTCGCATTCACGCTCACGGCGGTGCTCGCGCTCGATCTCTTAAAGGGCGTGATCGTCGGTTTCGCGGCGGGTCTCGTGTTTGTGCTGTATCAGAACTCGCGCGGGGCCATCGTGCAGCAGCGCGATGAGCGCGGCGCGCTGCTCCTGCGGTTTCGTCGCGACGGTACGTTTTTGTCGAAGCCCGCGATTGTGGATTTGCTCGCCGAGATTCCGGATAAGGAGCGCGTCGTGATTGACGGTACGGGCGAGTACATCGACCACGATGTGAAGGAAGTGATTGCTGGATTTTTGGCTGATGCACCCCGCCGCGACATTCTCGTCACCGTCACCGGAATCGACTTGTCGATGGCGGCGGCGGGCGGCGGAAACTAGAATCTTTGCACCTCAACCCGACCTGACGATGCGCTTCGCCTTCCTGCTCCTCCTCGTTGCCACCTCGCTGTCTGCGCAAACTGCGGCGCCGCTGATTGGCGTGCGCGTGGACGCCGATCGCAACAAGCTGTTACTCGAGATTCCCGTCGCACAGCTCGACAAGGACCTGCTTCATCAGAGTGTCTTGGCCACCGGCGCAGGTGTCGGCGCGCTCGGCCTCGATCGCGGGCAAACAGGAAACGCGACGATCATTCGCTTCGAGCGTCGCGGACGCCGCGTGCTCATGGTGAGCGACAACTACTCTACGCGCGCACCCGCGGCTGACGCGGCGGGTCAGCGCGCAGCGGCCGAAGCATTTCCGCAGGCGGTGCTCGCGTCGTTTGCGATTGAATCCGACACGGGTGGCCGAGTGGTCGTTGATGCGACCAACTATTTCTTGACGGACACCTACGGCATCGGCGAGACCATTCGCCGCGCACAGCAGGGCACTGCGCGCGTCGATGCGGCGCGCAGCTGGATTGATACCGATCGCACGAAGGCATTTCCGCGCAATACAGAAATCCATGCGGTGCTCACGTTCGCGGTAGACAATGCGGGTGCGGCGCTTCGCCGATTCGCCGCGGATGGTGCGTCGCCAGTGTTTGAGATTCATCATAGCATCGTTGCGTTGCCAGACTCGCAGGGCTTCACGCCGCGCAACGGCGATCCACGTTCGGGTTTCTTTGGCGAGAGCTTCCTCGATTTCTCGCAAGGCTTTGACGGCACCTATCGCGGCAGTGTGATCAACCGCTGGCGTCTCGTGCCGAAGGATCCGGCCGCGTACGCGCGCGGCGTGCTCACCGAACCGGTGACGCCAATCATCTATTATTTGGACCC
>JAYUWY010000028.1:0-2253 GCA_043753285.1 Gemmatimonas sp.
GGCTGAAACTGGCTGGTGGTTTGCCTAAAGACGTTCAGTCCAAAAATGCGAGACTGGGCCGCTTCTACTACCACCGAAGGCGGTGCCACCTGAGCAACAGCGGGGGCGCCTGCAGCCATCGCCGCAGCCTCCTCTTGGTCTACGATGCCGAGCGCCGTGACGGCTTGCATCACGCTGGCGTCTGGAGCTGCGGCCTCTCGCGAAGAGCTGCCCGCGGCGCCGAGGTAAGCATCAAGCATGCTTTCGGAATAGCCAGCTGCCTTTAGTCGCTGACGAATCTGCTCTGGGCTCAGTCCGCTGGAGCGGATGCGCTGGCGAATCATACTGCCAGCCTCAGGGCGGGTCGCCATCGCCTGCTGGACCTGCGCCTCGGAGGGCCGCGATTGCTGGCCCGATGCGCCGGCGGTCAATATCGCCAACATAGCGGTCGCCCGAAGGGCGGCCGCACTGAATCCTCGAATGCTCAACATATAGGGAATCTAGGGTTGCGTGCGCGGAGTAGCTATACCACGGAACTCAGTACGCGCCGCGGCCTCGAAGCACCGCAGGAACCGTCATCAGCAGAATCCACACATCGAGCGCCACAGACCAACTCTCGATGTATTCGCGATCCAGCCGCACGACTTCTTCAAAATCCGACACTGAGCTGCGCCCCTTCACCTGCCAGAGCCCAGTCATGCCGGGCTTGGCGCCGAGTCGGGCGAAGTGATGGTCGAGATACTCCTTCAAATCGGCCTCGAAGAACGGACGCGGTCCCACGAGCGACATGTCTCCCACTAACACATTCCACAGCTGCGGAAACTCGTCGATGCTCCATTTCCGCAGGAACTTGCCAAGCGTCGTGATGCGCGGATCGGCCGGAATCTTGAAGAGGCGGGGATCGCCGCTGGTATTCAGGTGCGCGAAGTCCTGCTTCATGTCGTCAGCATCGCGCTGCATGGTCCGGAACTTGATCACACGGAAGACATGCCCCGCATAACCGACGCGCTCCTGTGAGAATATCACCGGTCCCCTGGAGTCGAGCCTGATGGCGACGGCCACCGCGGCAAAGATCGGAGACAACACGATCAGGCCGAACAGCGACCCCGTGATGTCCATCGCACGCTTTGCCACCATCTGCCAGCCACGGAACGCCGGCACCGTCAATTCTACAAACGCGCTACCGCCGTACCACACGAGATCAGTGCGCTCTTGAACCACGCCGCTCACCCGCGGCACCGCGAGCACTCGGATGCCTGAGGCGATGCTCACTTCGACAATCGCCTCAAACACCGCGGGCGAATACTCGCCGCACAGCACAAGCGTGTCAGCGTTCTCGCTCGAGAGCGCATCGTGAACCAGCGAGAGAGCAGCGGCTGGCTCAAGCTCGTTGGGGTCGCCGCGCTGCGGCAAGTTCACCCAGCGGCTGTGCCGCATCCGGTTCTTACCCAGCAGCAAGTCGTGCACACGACGCGCTTCTTCATCAGCCCGGTCACCCACGAAGACCATTGGGTCTCCGTCGGCCGGCGTCTGAAACACGAGCCGAATGGTCGCGTCAAAAGTCAGGCGACCCACGGACAGTGCGCTCCAGAGCAGCGCGAGAATCAACACGCCCTGCAAAAGCACCAGCGGACTGAGTGTCGTCCAGAACGGGTACCACAGCGCGAGCACCACCGCCAAGCTGCTGCCGCGCGCCATCCGTACGACGTCCCGGCGTTGGTCGCCGCGACCGTATGCTCCTACCAGCGCGAGGCCAACCAACAGCGCAGCCGCAAAGTGATAACCGCCGAGCAATCCCGACGGGAACACCGAGCGCAAACTCTCCGCGACCGTCGTGCCATACACCGCTTTGTCGCGGAGCAGGCGCACGCCGCCGCGCAACGAGAGAAATACGACGAGGTCCACCACGACCAACGCACTCACGCGAGTCAGCGCGCGCATTGCGTGTCGGCGCGTCGCCTCAGGGGCCCGACGCTGCAACATCAAGCGCGTCGGCATTGTAGACGCAGAAAAAGCCCGCGCTCCGGAGGAACGCCGCTTGCGCGCTCCTCCGGAGTCGCGGGCCATTGCTTCGTTGGGCTCAGACATTTGCGTCGCTGCCCGGATCCAGAACTGCACGAACGGTGCCTAGCAGGATGCCTGCATCTCGCCGCAATCCCCAATTGCGCACATAGCGCAACTCAATCTCCGAGCGGGCAGGGTAGCCCACGTGGTGACGGCCGCTGACTGCCCACTCACCAGTCATCCCCGGACGCACTGAGAGCAGTAGACGTT
>JAYUWY010000029.1:0-9398 GCA_043753285.1 Gemmatimonas sp.
GCGGCGACGTGGATGTCATAGAAGGGGGTGCGCTTGAGTGCCGAGCTATCGGTCATTGGATATCCGGAAGGCTGAACGTGAGTTGACTTTACAATATGCCGGAACGGCAGGCCTGAATCCACTGGCGATGCCATCTATATAGATGTGCAATTCCTGCGCGCTGGCCAATTACTGACAACGAAGCCGTTTAGAAACGTGACGGCTAGTACTGCGTCTATGGTGGGTAATGGACTAGGCTTAGGTCTGTCCTAGTCGCATCCCACCCGCCGATACTGAGGCAATGCTGGTTTCCGCTCTTATTCTCGCGCTTCTCGCCGCCATCGGCTGGAGCGTGGTGCTACATCTCCGCCTCAAGCAGGCGGCCCAGGTCATGTCCGCGCCTCTCGTCGATGTCGTCGAGGCGCCGTCGCGCGCACCGCGCAACAGTTCCGAATGGCTGCTTCTGCCCGCACGCGGTGCACAGGAAGCGCTGTGGGACTGGGACCTCATCGACGATCGCATTCGCTTCTCGCCGCGTTGGCGCGAGATGCTTGGCCACGTCGCTGACGAAGTGCTCGCGTCCACTGAGGAGTGGATGTGTCGCGTACATCCCGCAGACCGCGCACAGGTTCAAGTAGATATCGCCGCGCAGACTGCTGGTGTCGGTGTGCGCTTCGCCAGTGAACATCGCGTGCGGCACCAGAGTGGGCAGTGGCTCACGATGCAGTGGTCCGGCATCATCGTGCGCGACGCAACCGGTCACCCGATTCGCGTCGCGGGCTCGGTGCGCGACGCGACCGCGCAGCGTACGGTCGAAGAACAAGCACGTCGCGAAGCCTTCTACGACTCGCTCACGGGACTGCCCAACCGCGCGCTCGCACTCGACCTCCTGCGTCGCTTCATCGCACGCTCGCGCCGTCAGGGCGAGCGTCGGTTCGCTACACTCGTCGTGGACATCGATCGCTTTAAGGGGCACAACGACGCGCTCGGCCACGGCGCAGGCGACGAACTGCTGCGCGCGTTCTCACGTCGCTTGGCCACTGCCGTACGCCCTGGTGACGTCATCGCGCGCTTGGGCGCCGATGTGTTCTTGATCATTCTCGACGCGATGCACGAGCCCGAAGAGGCCGAACGCGTGGCCGATCGCGTGCATCTCCTGCTGAAGGAACCGCTGCGCGTGTTGGTGCACGAACTCGTGACCACGGCGAGCATTGGCATCGGTCTGCACGATCTTGAGGTAGAGACCGCGACGGATTACGTGCGCAACGCGGAACTCGCGATGCAGGAAGCCAAGACCCTCGGCGGTTCACGCACGGTGGTGTATCGCGAAGAAATGCGCGAAGGTGTGCGTCACCGCGCGTCGCTTGAGCACGACCTGCGCACTGCGATTGCGCGCGGTGAGATGATGGTGTGGTATCAGCCGGTGTTTGCTACGCCAGAAGGTTTGCCAACGAAGCTCGCTGGCTTTGAAGCGCTGCTGCGTTGGGCGCATCCCGTGCGCGGTCTCCTCGGCCCCGGCGAGTTCATTCCGCTCGCCGAAGAAACAGGCAGCATCGTGCCGCTCGGTGCGTGGGCATTGGGCGAAGCGTGTCGCCACATGATGGAACTCGCGCCCAACAGCCCGGTTGCACCGTGGGTGAGCGTGAACCTCGCTGCACGGCAGCTGGCTGATCCGATGCTATTGGAGATTGTGGAGCTCGCGTTGGCGCAGTCTGGGCTCGATGCGCGGCGTCTGCGACTCGAAGTCACAGAAAACGTCATTCTTTCTGACGAAGACTTGGCCCGCACGACGCTCGAATCACTGCGCGCGCGCGGCATTCGCATCCTGATGGATGACTTCGGCACGGGACACGCGTCGCTGAGCTATCTGCATCGCTTGCCGATTAGCAGCATCAAGATCGATCGTTACTTTGTGGGCCGCATGGACGTGAGCACCGAGTGCTTGGAGATTGTGCGCTCTGTCGTCACGCTTGCGAAGAGCCTCTCGATGGATGTCGTCGCCGAAGGCGTGGAGCAAGAAGCACAACTCGCACAGCTTCGCGAGATGGGTTGCGGCCACGTGCAGGGATTCTTGCTCTCACATCCGCTTCGCCCAGAAGAGACGTTCCCGTTCTACGCGCCGGTGGTGTCGGCCGTGGCGGTGTAGCCTACCAGCGCTGCCCGAGTGCGTCGCGGAGGCCAGCGGCGTTCGGGTAGCGGTCTTCTGGCTCCTTGGCCATTCCCTTCTCCAGCACGCGGGAGATGGCCTCGGGAATCTCAGAGCGCACCTCGTGCGCCGGCGTCGGCATCTCGGTAAAGTGTGCGACCATCATGCGCGCGCCCTTGTACTCAGCGAATGGTGCTTTCCCGGTGAGAATCTCGTAGCCCACCATCGCGAGCGCGTACACATCGGCGCGCGCATCGGCGGGCTCGTCACCGTGAAACTGCTCGGGCGCCATGTAGCCAGGCGTTCCGACTGCGAAGCCTTTGTCTGTGAGGCGACCGCCGTTCACGGCGAGACTCTTTCGCGCAGCATCGAGTGAAAGGCCATTGGAGTGGCGCATCATCTCGAGCCGCGCGTGCGCAACGCCAAAGTCGGCGAGCACCGCATGGCCTGACTGAAAGAGCACATTCGCAGGCTTGAGATCGCGATGCACCACACTGAGCTCGTGCGCGTGGGCGAGCGCATCCGCCAACTCGTGCAGCACGCGCACACCATCGCGCACCGGCAGTGGCCCCTGCTTGAGCCGACTCTCGAGTGATTCGCCGTCAATGAACGGCATCGCGTACCACATCAGCGCATCCGTCGCACCCATGCCAAGAATTGGCACGATGTGCGGATGTTGCAGTTTCACCATCACGGCGATCTCGCGCTTGAATCGCTGCAGCGCAACTGCGCCAGCGAGTTCGGGTGGCAGAATCTTGATGACCACTTGCCGCGGCAGTTGCGCATCGCTGGCGAGAAACAGCCGACTCTGCCCACCCGCTGTCAACTCGCGCTCCACGACATAGTCGTCGCCGAGTGCGTGTTGAAGCTGGCTGAGAAAGGCGTCCATCATCCCTTCAACGTACGACTAATTTTTGCCGCCTGCTTGGGTATGCAGGCTGGCAAAGAGTTCGAAGGCCTGGGCCGAGGTTTTGGCGGGCACATACCCGAACTCCGCCTTGAGCCGCGTATTGTCCAATACGGGGCGCCAGCGGAGGAAGTCGAGCTGTTCCGGGCCGTACCGACTGACCCCGAGCGCCCGACCCACACGAAGGGCCCCCCGCAGGAGACCGGGCGGAAGCACCAGCGTGGGCTTACCCAGCCGGCGAGCAATCTCGTGGATGGTCAGTGCGCCGTCCCCAGCCACGTTGTAGACGCCCGTGCGATCGCCCGCGATGCCGTGCATCATCGCGCCGGCCACGTCCTCATCCCAGATGAATACAAAGGGCGAGTCGCTGCCCCGAATCGCGAGGATGCGACGCTTCTCAAAGAGCGCCGTTATCTGATTGCGCGTGGTGGCGCCGATCACGGTGCCGATACGCAGCACCAACTGACCAAGCGCGGGATGCGACGTGCGATACGCCGCGAGCATCTCCTCCACCAAGCGCTTGTGATGCGCATACGCAAACGCGTCGCCGGCTCGCAGCGGATGATCTTCGGTGAGCCACGCGGGATTATCGGCCACGTAGCCGTAGGCAGCACCAGAACTCGACACAGTCAGATGCCGCACTTCGGCGGCCAGGCACGACTCCACGACGTTGCGCGTGCCGTTCACATCGATGTCATACTCGCGCGCGCGATCGCCACTTCCTTCGAGCACCGACGCGAGGTGCACGACATGCGTGATGCGCCGCTCACGAAGGAAGCGATGCAATGTGGCGTCGCGAATGTCGAGCGGCATGACTTCGAAGCCGAGATCGGTGCGCGGGCGCAGATCGGTGCCCACGACAAAATGCTCCTTCACGAGTCGCTGCCCGAGCAGCGAACCGATGTAGCCGGCTGCACCCGTGATGAGGATGCGCTTCGTGCTCACGCGATACTCGCCTGTGGCGGCCTGCGGCCCCACCATCCTGAGAGCAGTAATCCACTCACGAGATGCCACACGCCCCAGAACGCGGTGATGAGCATCATCGACCCCGCGCTCGGGAAGAACGTGAAGAGAATCGCGAGCCCCATCCCAGAGTTGTGAATGCCGACTTCAATAGTCACCGCACGACGATCCGCGTCGTTGAGCCGCGCCATGCGCGACACCCACCAGCCAATGCTCAGCGCCATCGCGTTCTGCAGCACGACGAGCCAGAAGAAATCACCAAAGCGAGACACAAACAGTTCGCGATTCTCCCAAAACGCGCCTGCGATAAACACAATCAGAATCACGAAGGAGAGCTGGCGCAGCGGCTTCTCCATGCGCTTGGCGACAAGCGGCCACGTGGCGCCCATCCACATGCCGAGCAACACCGGCAGCGCGAGCACCAAGGCCACCTGCGTGAGGATGCCGCCGACCGGAATCACAACGTCTTGCAGCAACTCACGCGTGCGTGGATTGAGATATCCATAGAACGCAAAGTTGAAAGGCGTGAGTACCGTCGCTGCGAGACTGGAGACCGTCGTGAGACCCACCGACAGCGCGACGTTTCCGCGCGAACGCCACGTGAGCACGTTCGATAGCGCGCCACTGGGACATGCTGCCACGAGCATCATCCCAAGTGCCAGCGCGGGATCCACACGAAACACCCAGGTGAGCAAACACGTTGCTGCCGGAGTGAGAATCGCCTGCGCGGAGAGGCCCGCGAGCAAACCCGCGGGCTTCGCCACCACGCGCCGCAAATCGTCGAGCCGCAAATCCAGCGACGCACCAAAGATCATCAACGCGACCACTGCGTTGAGAATCACCAATCCCGAGGGATCGAACTGCAGCGGCAGCGCGTCGTTCATCGCGAGAGTGCGCGAATGTGGCGACGCAGATGCTTGAGGTAGCTGCCTTTGTGCACGTAGTACGCCATGCGATCAACCTTGAGATACGAAAAGCCACCGTTCACCGGCTCCGAATAACGCTCGCGCTTCTCACGCTGTAGTGCCATCGCCGCTGGCGTGCGCGCCGCGAGCCCCTTGAGGTACAGCGCCACCATCTCGGCTTGCTCGTATCGTCCCTGCCAACCCAGACCGCTCGCCTCCACCATGCCCATGACGAACAGCGAGTCATCTGTTGGATGCATCACGTTCAAGTACAACTGCGGTGCCGCGCCTGCGGTCCAGTTGAGCGCCGCGCGATCAATGAACGGATAGTGCAGCGCGTAGCCCGTAGCCTGCAGAATGACATCGTACGCCGCGCTCGCGCCATCCGCAAATGTCACGGTGTCGCCGCGCACCTGCTGAATGTCCTTGCGCGCCGTGATGTCGCCGTGCGCGAGATGATGCAGCACCAACGAGTTCATCACGGGGTGCGATTCGTACAAGCGGTAATCGGGGTCAGGCAGTCCGTAGTCCGACGGCTTCCCCACCACGAGGCGCACGAGGAGGCCGTCCACAAACTGTTTGAGCGGCCGTGGCAGCGTGATGAGACCGCCCAACGTGTCGATGGGCCGCCCCTTCAGGAACTTGGGCAAGAACCAATAGCCGCGGCGCACACTCAAGTCCACGGACTTCGCGCTGCGCACCGCGTCCACCGCGATATCCGCACCAGAGTTGCCACAGCCCACAACCAGCACGCGCTGTCCCGCGAGTTGCGCGGGCGACTTGTACTGCGCCGAGTGCAGGAGCGTGCCCGTGAACTCACCCGGCAGCTTCGGTTGGTGCGGATGATGCAGCGTGCCCGTGGCGATGAGAACGCCGTCAAAGCGGCGCGTACGCGTGACGCCACCACACTCGGTCGTCACCTGCCAACCACCCTCGCTGGCGCGTTCCATGCGAGTGACGCGCGTGGAGAACTCGTAGCGCCCGCGTAAGCCGAAGTGCTGAGCGAAGTCGCGGAAGTACTGCTTGAGCGCATCGTGGCGGGGATAGTGCGCCACGTCGTCGCGCATCGGAAACTCGTCGAACTGCGTCATCCGCTTGGACGAGATCAAGTGTGCGCTCTCGTACACGGTGCTGTGCGGATTCTCGATGTCCCACAGGCCGCCGACATCACTGTGCAGCTCGAGTCCCACAAACGGCACGCCGTGCTTCTGCAACGTGCGCGCCGTCGCGAGTCCCATGGGTCCCGCGCCAATCACCGCGTACACTATGCGCTCAGCCGAGGGGTTCGCCGCCCATCAACACCGCCATCACCGCCTTCTGCACATGCAGGCGATTCTCTGCCTCGTCCCACACGCGGCTCTGCGGGCCGTCAATCACGTCGGCCGTCACTTCTTCACCGCGGTGCGCGGGCAAGCAATGCAAGAAGATGGCTTCACGCTTGGCGCGCGCCATCAACTTCGCGTTCACCTGAAACGGCGCGAAGGCCTTGGCGCGAATGGCCTGTTCTTCTTCCTGGCCCATCGATGCCCACACATCCGTCGTAATCACATCCGCGCCCGAGGCGGCTTCGGCCGGATCGCGCAGCAACGCCACGTTGCCGCCCTTCATGGCGCGTGCAAGAATGTCGGAATCTGGATCGTAGCCTTCCGGGCACGCGAGTCGCAGCGTGAAGCCCAATTGCGCCGCTGCGTCGCACCAACTGTTGGCCATGTTGTTGCCGTCGCCAATCCACGCGATCGTCTTGCCCTCGAACGAACCCAAGTGCTGCTGCACGGCGAGCAAGTCGGCGAGAATCTGGCACGGATGCTGCAAATCGGTGAGTCCGTTAATCACGGGCACCTGCGAGAAACGCGCGAAGTCTTCCACGTCGCTATGCGCAAACGTGCGAATCATGATGCCCTGCACCATGCGGTCGAGCACGCGCGCGGTGTCGGCCACATCTTCGCCGCGACCCAACTGCACATCGCGCGGCGTCAGAAACAACGCGTGCGCGCCGAGCTGCCAGGCGCCCACTTCAAACGACACACGCGTGCGCGTGCTGGACTTCATGAAAATCATTGCCAACGCCATTCCCTCGAGCGGACGCTTACGATACTCGCCGCGCCTCATCTGGTCGGCGAGCGCGAACAGCGCGCGCAACTCCGCGGGCGTGAAGTCCGTCGGCGCGAGGAAATCGCGATGCGTGCTCACGGGAACTTGCACTCGTCCGGCTCGTTGCTCCACGTGGGCAACGAGTCGGGATTGGGCTGACCGCGCTCGGGAAAACGCTCCGTCAGCGTCTGACGGCGCACCGCAATCGAGTGGCGCGCAGAAATCGTCTTGCGGTTGGCCAGACGCACCGTCGGCGCGTACGACACGGCCAAGCGCCAGTCGCCACCGCGGTCGAACTCCACAACGCGCATCGAGAAGCCGCTGCCGTGCACGACCAAACAGCGCGGTGTGGCGCCCGTCTCATTGTGAATCTTCTTTGCGGTTTCCGTCCACGCGAGCAACGCCGATGAATCCGATGCGGTCTCGTGCGTGGCCTCCACTTCAAGAATCTGCACGTCTTCCGTGGGCCAGCTACCGTCCGTGCCATCGAAGCCGCGCGACGTGTACACCACGTCCCACTCGCCGAGTCGCTCGCGATAACCTTCGAGCGGCGAGCGCTCAACGTTGCGACGCATCGCCCGCACCTGTCCACCGCGCAACTCCTCGATGTTGGTGCCGCGCAGTTGATCGAACGGCGCGAGCCCGGCCGCGACGTCGGAGATGTCGCGGCGCGCACCGCACGCCGAGATCGTAAGCAGTGAGAGTGTCGCGACAGTAGCAATCCGCAAATTCATCAGCATCCTCACAGGATGTACTTCCGGAGATCCTCGTCTTCGGCAATCGCCGCGAGACGGGCGCGCACAACCTTGGCATCCACGACTTCTGGTGCGGTGCCGCGGTCGGGCAACTCGTACAACAACTCTTCTAGCAGCGTCGTCATCACCGTGTGCAGGCGACGCGCGCCGATGTTTTCCATCTTCTCGTTCACCTGCGCCGCAATTTTCGCAATCTCGGCGATGCCATCGCCCGTGAACGTCAACTCACAGCCGTCGGCCTTTACCAGCGCGGCATACTGCTTGGTGAGCGCGTTCTCCGGCTCCGTCATGATGCGCACGAAGTCCGCTTCCGTGAGCGGCTTGAGCTCGACGCGAATCGGAAAACGGCCTTGCAACTCCGGAATCAAGTCGGACGGCTTGGACACATGAAACGCACCCGCTGCGATGAACAGCACGTGGTCCGTCTTCACCATGCCGTGGCGCGTCTGCACGTTGGAGCCTTCCACAATCGGCAACAGATCGCGCTGGACACCTTCGCGCGAGACATCGGGACCACCGAAGTCGCCCTTGGTGCCGGCAATCTTGTCAATCTCGTCGAGGAAGATGATGCCCATCGTCTCCACGCGCTCGAGCGCGTCCACAACAACGTCATCGAGGTCAATCAGCTTGTCGAATTCTTGGTCAAGCAGAATGCGGCGCGCTTCACTGACCTTCACCGAGCGCTTCTTCGTGCGCTTGGGCAACAAGTCGGCGAGCATATCGGAGAAGTTCTGAATGCCCTCCGGCGCGCCCGCTTGCGAGAGCGTGTCCATCGCGGGCGGCTGCATGGCGACTTCGACTTCTACTTCGCGCTGCTCCAGCTGGCCATCGCGCAGCAACTGCTTGAGCTTCTCACGCGTGCGCTTGTGGCGGTCCTCCGCGAGCGACTGCTCCTGATGCACGTTGCCTTCAGGCCCAGCCACAAACACGCGCTCGCCTTCTACTGCGGGGCGTGCAGTCACGGCAGGCGGCGGCAACAACAAATCAAGCAAACGATCATCTACCCGATCGTTCGCGAGGTCTTCGACTTCGGACTCGCGCTCGGTGCGCACCATTTCAATCGCGCTGTCCACGAGATCGCGCACCATGCCTTCCACGTCGCGCCCCACGTAGCCCACTTCCGTGAACTTGGACGCTTCGACTTTCACAAACGGCGCGCCAGACAACTTCGCGAGGCGACGCGCGATCTCGGTCTTCCCCACACCGGTGGGACCGATGAGGATGATGTTGTTGGGCGATATCTCGTGACGAATCGTCTCTGGCGCACGCTGACGCCGCCACCGATTGCGCAGCGCAATCGCCACCGCCTTCTTCGCTTCGCCCTGCCCCACGATGTAGCGGTCCAGCTCCGCGACGATGCGACGCGGGGTGAGATCAGCGAGTCGTGCGAGCGCCTGCTCCGTGCGCGGACCTGGCATCAGCTCGCCGGCTCCACCACAGTGATGTTCGTGTTGGTGTACACGCAGATCTCACCCGCGATGGTCATCGCGCGCTTCACGATCTCGGCGGGCGGTAGCGTCGTCTCGCGCACGAGCGCGCGTGCTGCGGCCAGTGCATACGTGCCACCCGAGCCAATCGCGAGAATGCCGTCATCCGGTTCAATGAGCTCGCCGTTGCCAGAAATCATGAAGCTGTGCATCTGGTCAACCACG
>JAYUWY010000030.1:0-2248 GCA_043753285.1 Gemmatimonas sp.
GTGGGGTTCAGTCGGAGCGAGCGCTGCCAACCGTATACTGCGGCCGCCGTATCGCGCGCCGCCCAACCGGCGGTGCCATAGTTGGCCCACGCGCTCGCATCGCGCGGCGCGCGGAGCGCGGCGCGGCCAAATGCTGCGCGCGCGCGCGGATAGTCAGCGCCCGCGTACGCCGTGCGTCCTTCAGCAAACGCTTGGACAGCATCCGCACTCTCGGTGATGCGCACGCAGCCAGTCACGAGTCCAAGCGTGAGCACGAGGAGCATCACCCGCTTGCGTGCCTCTGCGTTCACTTTGGCCAGCGCCGCGCTCGCACGCGCGCGCACGGAATCCGCGAGTGACGCCGGATGCGCGCTGGACACACGCGTGCGCGCGAATCCCTGCGCGTCACAGGCATCGCGCACCGCTTCGACCTCTGCGGCCGTTTCGGCAGTCACGCCCTGGAGTCGCAATGCAGCGGTCAGAGCGCCCGGCGTTGTGTGCGCGGCGAGATCAACACCCGTGCGCGCCCGCAGCGACTGCTCTAGCACCGCACGCGTCGTGCGCGGCGCGTTCTTTGTCTCGTCCTTCGCGCGACGACCAAGCTTTGGTGCGATGCGCAACACCAGCCATGGTAGCGGAGCGAGCAATGCAATCCACGCGAGCGTCACGGCAAACGGCAGCTGCACCATGCTGCTGCCATCGAGCGTCGTGCGCAGCGGCAGCACGACGCTGTCTTCGCGTGCCGCTGCACGCACGGGGACGGCGACCAGCGTGCCTGGACGCACACTCACAGTGATAGGCAACGTGCGGACAATCTGATACTGGCGCGCCACCGGATTGAAGATTGGGTACTCAATCACCGGTACGGTGCGCGCGCCTTCTTCCCGGGGCGTCACAAGCCACGTGAACTCCTTCGCACCGCCAAACATCGCCGGTGTCGAGTCCAGCACAACGCGCTCATCCTGCGCCACGACATCGCCCCACGCAATCGCGAGCGGCGGCCGAGGCAGCAGCGTCGCGTTGCCCGTGCCCTCAATGCGCAGCACGAGCACAAACGGATCACCCACGCGCGTGGACGTGGGTTCCGCGCGCGTGCGCACGCTCCACTGCCCGACGGCGCCGAGCCATCCGGCGGGACGCCCTCGTGAAGGCGGATCGATCGCAACGAAGCTCACCCCATCGGCCCGCAGCGTGCGATCGTCTTCGCGACTGAAGAAGCTGGCACTCTGTGGCAGCGAGTAACTCAGCCGCGCTTGGCCAATGGTGTAGCGACCCGGCGTGAGCACAAAGAGCGCGCGCCGAAACGTATGAATCTCTACGGCGGCGTCCGGATCAGCGACGCGCGCCAGCGGAAGATCGTAGGCCAGCATTGCGCGCGGCTCTGGCGGCACGAATTCCGGATTGCGGCGCAAGCGCTGGCGCACCGCCGTTGGAATGCGTACGGACAGCGTGTACGTGATCTGCTGGCCGACGTAGACCGTGTCAGGCGCAACCGCGGCGCGAAAGCCCACACCATCGGGATTCTGCGCGCTCACGGAGAGCGCGCCGAGCATGAGCAGCGAGAACGCACACGCGACGCGACGCATCACCAGTCCTTCTGCCCCGCAGAACGCACGGGCGTGTTTCCACGCTGCCGACGGCCCTGCGTCTCACGCTCTTCGCGCGCGGCCGCGTCGAGCAACGCCTCCGCCTGCTGCTTGGTCATCGGACCCTGAGACTGCGTCTGCTGCTGCGGCTGATTCTGTTGCGGCTGATTGCTTGAGCCTCCGCCGCCACCACCCGTTGGTGCACGCAGCGCAAGTTCGTAGTTCCACTGCGCGTCTGGATCACCCGGTGTCTCAAGCAGTACCGTGCGGAACGAACGGCGCGCGCTCTGCAGTGCTGCGGTGCGTACGTCACCGTCCGCGCGAAGTCCGCGCTTGAGATACGCGAGTCCAAGGTTGTAACGCGCGCGGGTGCGCAGCGCTTCGTCTTCCGTGAACAGTGCGCGCTCGAGCGCTTCGACCGCGCCGTCGAGTGAGTCCACCGCGAGCAGCGCGGTGCCGAGGTTGAAGAGGATGACTGGGCGCTTGTCGCCATCGGCGATGATGCCGCGATACGCGCGAATCGCTTCGGCGGTGCGTCCTTCGCGCTGCGCGGCGAGCGCGTCGCGCAGGTTAGCCTGTGCGTGCGCCGCGCGAGGTGCGATGGCGAGCAACGCGCCAACGACCATGAGTGCCTCCGTGCGTGCGCGGCGGCGTTTGAGCCAGCGAGGCATACGTCCTCCGTC
>JAYUWY010000031.1:0-9362 GCA_043753285.1 Gemmatimonas sp.
CCGCCGGGCGCACCAACGGCAGCATCATCGCCGCGCGGGACATTCAATCAGCTGAATCGCCGAGTGACGGGCGTGCGCGTGGATGTCAGTCGCCAACTCGCGCCAACTGTGCGACTCGCTACCGGTATAGATGCACAGCGCAGCTTCGACACGCGCCGCAATGACGCGGCGACAGGCGGGCGTCCCACGGCGCCGGAAGACACGCTGTTGGTGCTGCAAGACGAACGAGTGACGAGTGTAGGGCCGTTCGCGCAGTTGCAGTGGGATGTGCTGCCGCGCGTGACGGCGAGTGTGGGCGCGCGCTGGGATCGTTTGGAGTTTGCGGTGAAGGATCGGTTTTTCACGGATGGCACAAACAACACGGGCAACCGCACGATGACTGCCGCGACTGGGCACGTTGGCGTCGTGGCTCGCGTACACGCGGCGTTTGTACCGTATGCCAACATCTCCACTGCGTTTGAGACGCCAACAACGACTGAGCTCAACGCGCGCGCCGATGGCGCGGGCGGATTCAACAGCGAACTCGATCCGCAGCGACTGCGCACGGCAGAAGTCGGCGCGCGCGGCACCGTGCTGAATCGCGTGGGCTACGAACTCGCGCTGTTCCAGGTGGACGCCAGCGACGCCATCGTGCAGTACTTGGAGTCCAGCGGACGCGCGTATTTTCGCAACGCCGGCGCAACACGCAATCGCGGACTTGAGCTTGGCCTCAGGGCGCGCGCCACGCGCTGGCTCGATCTCACCGCCGCCTGGACCGTCGCCGATTATCAGTTTGTGGACTACATCCTGCCGCTCACTGTCTCTACCGCCGACACGCTCGATGGCAACGCGCTCGCGGGCGTTCCCGAGCGCGTACTGCGGCTCGGCGCACGCGCGAAGCTTGGTAACGCGTACATCGATGTGGACCACACCATGCAGAGCGAGATGTTTGCGGACGATCGCAACCTCGTGCGCGTGGACGGCTGGGGACGCGGGCAGTTGAATGTGCGGACGACGTATTCCACCCAGTGGCGCGGCTGGCGCGCCGAGCCGTTTATGGCCGTGCAAAACGCGCTCGACCAGTCGTACGTCGGCGCCGTGACACTAAACGGTGCATTCGCGCGCGTGCTGGAGTCGGCGCCGCGTCGCAACTGGTACCTCGGCCTCGAGCTGGGTGCGCCACTCATTCGTTGAGTGGCTTGCAGTACCCGTTACTTTGCTAGATATGCCTACAACGCCACTTGCTTTTGAAGTTCGTACCTCCGTCATCGCTGGGAAGGGCGCGTTTGCGACGCGATTTATCCCGAAGGGCGAAGTCATCATTGAATACGTCGGCGAGCGCATCACGCACTCGGAAGCCGACAAGCGCTACGACGATGAGTCGATGGACGAACATCACACGTTCTTGTTCACCATCACGTCGCGCATGGTGATCGATGCCACGACTGACGGCAACGACTCACGCTACATCAATCACTCGTGCGATCCAAACTGCGAAGCAGAGATCAAGAAGGGTCGCGTGTGGATTTCTGCCATTCAGGACATCGTGCCGGGCGAAGAGCTCCACTACGACTACGGCTACGAGCGCAGCGGCGACGAAACCGACGACGACGAGGCGCGCTACAAGTGCCTGTGTGGGACGTCCAAGTGTCGCGGCTCCATCATGGAGCCGGTGAGCACGTTCAAGAAGCGTCAGCGCGAGGAAAAAGCCAAGCGCGCGAAGCGTCAACGTCTTCACGCGTAAGCTGATGGCCGACGGGGCTCCAACGGAGTGTCACGTCGGCCCCCGCATCACGAAGCATTTGGGCTAGCCGCTCGGAGTTGCTGGGCGGAATGATGGGATCATGCTCGCCCGCTGCGATAAACACCCGCGTGCCTTTGAGATTGGGCAGCGGGGTGACTTCTAGCGGCACCATTGCGCGCAACAACACGGCCTGACGCACGAGGCCTGGGCGCATCAACAACAATGCGGCGGCGATGTTCGCGCCATTGGAGAATCCCACGGCGGTCACGCCGCTTGTGGGGAATTCATACTTGGTGCTCGCGGCGTCCACGAACTCGCCGAGTGCAGTCGTGCGCGCTTTGAGATCCGGAATGTCGAACACGCCCTCGGCTAAGCGCCGAAAAAAGCGCGGCATGCCGTTCTCGAGTACCTGACCGCGCGGGCTCAGCAGGTTCGCTTCGCGGTCAATCATGTCGGCGAGCGGAATCAAATCGTTTTCATCGCCGCCGGTGCCGTGAAGCAAGAGCAGCGTGCGCGACGAATTCTCGCGCGGCAACCAGCGATGCGTGAAGCCGAGCTCGTTCACGGAGCGGCAACAGCTCGCGGAAACCAGGCGCGAATCACGCGTGCGGTTGTGATTTTGTCGAGCAGCGGGAAGCTAGCGGCCAAGTACGTTTCGCCTTCTCGTGAAATACGATCCTGCGCGGGCGCACCGGCGCCATCACCGTAGCCCGTGTAGAGCGAGTCCACGGCGTCAACACCGCGAATCACTTCGCCAATGGGCGGGAAACCCATCGCGTCGAGTCGCGCGTTGTCGCGCAGATTGAAGAACATCTGCGTGGTGCGCGTGTTGGGGCCGCCGCTCGCGAAGACCATCGTGCCACGACGATTGGTCTGCAGCACGGAGTCATCGGGAATGGTCTTCGTGCGCCAGCGTGCGGTCATTGCGGTGTCGGCCGCGATGCCAAACTGCGAGACGAAGCCGCGAATGGTGCGAAAGAATCGCGCGCCATCGTAGTAGCCCGTGGACACAGCCTCGTAGAACTGTGCCGCGCCGTTGGGCGCCCAGCTGCGACGAATGATGGCGTCAATCTCGCCCTTGGTCGTCGTCATACGCACGACGAAGGAATCGGGAACCACACCCGGCGTGTACGTCGGCATCGGCTCGGGCAGCACGACTGGAGTTTGCGGGGCGCAGGCAGCGGCGAGGGCGACAGCAGCAATCAAAGAAAGAGTGCGCATTAGGAGTTAGAGCACGTTGTCGTTGCGGCGCATCACGAGTGTGCGATCACGCTCGGTGGTGCCGTTACGGTAATGGAAGGGCAGGGAAATTTCGCGCGGGCCGACGACGATGCCTTCGAGAAGGCGCAGACCGCGCGTGTCTTCGGAAGGATTGGGATTGAACTTGATGACGTTGCCGACGAGTTCGTAGGTGCCCGTGACGCTCATGGTCTGCAACGGAATTCTGCGGTCGCGTCCACGCGGATCGGACGAATAGAGCGTGCGGCGATAGCGGACTGACGCGCGGAATGTCTTGTCGGCGCGCAGGGAAAGTGCGAGACGATCGAACACGATGAGGTACGTCGTGCCGTCGGTGTCGATGACGCGGTCGGTCTGCGGCAGCGAATCGCGATCGATGCGCTGGGCGAGGAACGTGCCCGCGGCGAGTCGAGGGGGCGCCGTTGAAGGCGTCTGCGCCGCGAGCGGAGCAGAGACGAGCGCGAGTGCAATCAGGGTGCGAACGAGCATAGCAGTAAGGTAGCGGCAAATCGCCGGTGCGCGGAATGAGTCGATGCGGCTTTCTGCGCGACGTGCACGAGAATGTCGCGTGCTCGCAGCCATTCAATCCGCCGCCGTACTCGGCGTGGACGCCTTCTCCGTCACGGTAGAGGTGGACGCGGCTTCTGGTTTGCCCGGCTGGACAATGGTGGGCCTCCCCAGCGGCAGCGTGAAGGAAGCGCGCGAACGCGTAGGTGCCGCGCTCGCGAATGCTGGCCTGCAACTCCCGCCGCGCCGCTGGACGGTAAATCTCTCGCCGGCCGATGTACGCAAAGACGGAACTGCGTTTGACCTGCCCATCGCACTAGGTGCGTTGGTCGCGAGCGGACAGCTCACCGCTGAGTCAGTGGCGGGTTTGCTGTGCGTGGGCGAGCTCGGACTCGACGGATCCATTCGGCCCGTGCGCGGTGCGTTGCCGCTCGCTCGTGCCGCGCGCGATGCGGGTGTGCGCGCGCTGCTGCTCCCCGCCGCAAACGCCGCAGAAGCATCACTGCTACGCGGGCTGCGTCTCGCACCGTGCGACACGTTGGCATCGCTGGTGCGGCATCTGCGCGCAGGCACGCTGCCCGAGCCGCCACAGATCATCGAAGCGCCTCCTCAAGAGTCAGACGCGTGCTTCAGCGAAGTGGTCGGTCAGCCCATCGCCAAACGCGCGCTCGAAGTCGCCGCAGCCGGCGGGCACAACGTGCTGCTCATTGGCCCACCAGGCGCGGGCAAGACCATGCTCGCGCGAAGGTTGCCGAGTATTCTGCCGCCGCTCGACGACGACGCGCTGCTGGAAGTCGTGGCGGTGCACTCCGTGGGCGGCATTCTGCCAACCGACCGAGCGCCCACACGTGTGCCGCCGTTTCGCGCGCCGCATCACACGATCTCGCTGCCGGGTCTCATCGGTGGCGGGCCGGGACCGCGCCCCGGCGAAGTCTCGCTCGCGCATCGCGGCGTGTTGTTCTTGGACGAGTTGCTTGAACTCCCACGCTACGTGCTCGACGCCATGCGTCAGCCGCTCGAAGACGCGCGCGTCACCATCGTGCGCGCGTCTCAGGGCGTGTCGTTCCCCGCGCGATTCCTCCTCGTGGGCGCGGCGAATCCGTGCCCCTGCGGACACGACGGCGAGCCCACCGCGCGATGCCGCTGCGCGGCGGCGGAGATTCTGCGCTATCGCTCGCGACTCTCGGGCCCGTTGGCCGATCGCATTGACCTCCATGTGCGCATCGGCGCCGTCAAACTCGCCGCACTGGGCGAAATGGCGCGCGAAGAATCGAGCGAAGCCATTCGAGCGCGCGTCACCGCGGCCCGCGCACGGCAAACCGAGCGCTACGCTGTGCTCGCCGGCGTGCGAATGAACGCGGAAGCGCCCGGACGATGGCTCCAGCAGCACGGCGGACTCACGCCCGAAGCCCGCAACCTGCTCTCCGAAGCCGCCGAGCGTCTGAGGCTCTCGGCGCGGGCCTTTCACCGCGCGCTCAGAGTGTCGCGCACCATCGCCGATCTCGACGGCGAGGAGCGAATTGGGCCCAGTGCCATCGCCGAGGCGCTGCTGTTTCGCGGTGGAGACTCCCAAGAGGGTGGGGGAAGCCGATAAGTTTCGCGCGTGAAAATCACTCGCGCCCGTTTGATGATCGCGCTCCTCGTGATCGCGACGACTGCTGCTAACGCACAGCAAGCTGTGCCTCCGTACGACGTGCTCATTCTCAATGGGCGCATCGTGGACGGCAGCGGCGGTCCTTCCTTTGATGGTGATCTCGCGATTCGCGGTGATCGCATCGCAATGGTTGCGCCAGCAGGCCTGCTCTCCGGCCGCACCGCGAAGGACACCATCGATGCCACGGGCATGGTGATCTCTCCGGGGTTCATTGATATCCTCGGGCAGAGCGGCTGGTACTTCTTGTATGGCGACAGCCGCTTGATCGCGAAGGTCTCGCAGGGTGTGACGACGGAGATTATTGGCGAAGGCACGACGTACGCGCCACTCAATCCGCGCAACATTGGTTCGCGTCCGGATTCACTGGCGCGTCGTTTTTCCCGTCCTAACGGATTTGGAAATTTTCTAGAGACGATGGAGCGGCGCGGCTCATCGGTGAACATGGGCGCGTTTGTGGGTGGCCACACGCTGCGTCAGTACGGAATGGGCACGCGCACCGGTCCCGCGTCAGAAGCCGCGATTCTTGAGATGCAGGGCGCGCTCACTCGCGCAATGCGCGACGGCGCGTTTGGTGTTGGCACGGCGCTCATTTACGCGCCCGGCACGTTCGCGGGTCCCGATGAGCTCATCGAAGTCACCAAGGCGATGGCGGAGCTCGATGGCATTTATGTCACGCATCTGCGGTCTGAGGGCGATGGACTGCTCGACGGGCTCGACGAAGCCATTCGCATTGGTCGCGAGGCCGGCGTGCGCGTGGAGATTTGGCATTTGAAGGCAGCGGGTCGCGCGAACTGGGCCAAGGGACCGGAGTCGCTCGCTCGCATTGAAGATGCGCGCGCGACGGGCTTGGACATCGAAGCGAACATGTATCCGTATGTGGCGGCCGCAACGGGACTCACCTCGTGCTTGCCGCCGTCGGCGCAGGGTGCGGGTCTGTACACGCGCTTGGCGAACCCCGCGGAGCGCGCAAAGATTCGCGCTGAGATTGAGCATCCCACGACGACGTGGGAGAATCTCTGCAAGCTCGCGGGAGCAGATGGCGTGCTCATCTCGCGCTTGGGAACGGATTCGCTGCGTCGCTTCTCGGGTCAGCGGTTGTCGCAAATCGCGGAAGCGCGCGGTGAAGATTGGATTGAAACCGCGTTCACGCTCATTCGCAGCGAACGCGCGCGTGTGGAGACGATCTACTTCTTGATGAGCGAGGCCAACGTCGTCGAGAATCTGCGGCGTCCGTGGATGAAGATTGGCTCTGATGCGGGTGGTCCCAATCCGCGCGCCGCATCGGGCTTGGTGCACCCGCGTTCGTACGGCACATTCGCGCGCGTGCTTGGGCCGTATGTGCGCGATCAGCAAGTGATTCCGCTCGAGGACGCGATTCGCAAAATGACGTGGGCAACCGCGCGTCGTCTTGGCATTCAAGAACGCGGTCTGTTGGCACCGGGCTTCTTTGCGGATGTCGTCGTGTTTGATCCCAACACGATTAACGATCGCGCGACGTTTGAGCGGCCGCATCAGGTGTCCACCGGCGTGATGGCGACGTTTGTGAACGGGCGTGCGGTGTGGCGCAACGGACAGCACACGGGTGCGAAGCCTGGGCGCGCGGTGCGCGGGCCGGCGTATCGTCCTGGCGCGTCTGCGGCCGCGGAGCCCGCGACGCCCGCTCCGGCGCCGCGTCGTCAGCCGTAACGTTGACCCGCCTTCGGGGTAGTTTTCGTAGCAATGATTGACGCCACCACTCGCGACGAAGCCGCTCACACGCTCACTGACGCCTTGCGCGCCAAGGAAGCGGAGCTTGTGGCATGGTTTCGTGCGCGCGGATCCGCTTTGATTGGCTTCTCCGGCGGCGTGGACTCCGCGTACTTAGCCTGCGTGGCGCTCGACGCACTCGGGGCAGAGAAGACCCTCGCCGTGATTGGGCGCAGTGCGTCGTATCCGGCGGCGCAGTGGGCAACAGCGCGCGGCGTGGCTGATCGCTTTGGCGTGCCCGTGCTCGAGATTGATACCGACGAGATGAACGATCCGCGCTACGCGGCAAATCCCACGAACCGTTGCTACTTCTGCAAGAGCGAGTTGTGGACGAGACTGACGCCCGTTGCCGTTGAACGTGGGCTCGCCGTCGTGGTTGATGGCACCAATGCCGATGATCGCGGTGATTACCGTCCGGGCGCTGCCGCGGCTCGCGAACAGAATGTGTTGTCGCCACTCGCGGAACTTGGATTTACCAAAGCCGACATTCGCGCGCTGAGCCAAGCGCGCGACATCCCCACGTGGAGTCAGCCGGCGTCACCGTGTTTGTCGTCGCGCTTGCCGTACGGCACACCGGTGACGCCGGAGCGCTTGGCAATGGTCGAGCGTGCAGAAGCCGCGTTGCGTGCGCTCGGTGTACGCGGCGATTTGCGCGTGCGCCACTTTGGTGAAACGGGCAAGGTGGAGATCGCGCGCAGCGAACTCGCCCAGTGGTTACAAGAGCCGCAGCGTGAACAAGTCGAGCGCGCCGTGCGCGATGCGGGATTTACGACTGCGGAAATTGATCCGCGCGGATTCCGTTCTGGCGGATTGAATGTGCTCGCCGGTGTCGAGGGCGCGCACTGATGTTCTCGTTGGTCCGTCGGATTGGATGTTCGATTCTGTTGTTGGTCATCGGCGCGGCAGCTTACGCGACCAAAGATTTGTGGATCCCTAAAGTGAAGCCGCATCTCCCTCCCGCAATCCAGAGAATGTTGTGAGTCGTCGCGTCTTGATTGTGGATGACGAGCCGGGCATTCGCGCGGCGCTGGCGCAGCTCCTCGAGTTTGAGGGTTACGACGTCCGCGCTGTGGCGAGCGGGCTGGAAGGTTTGGACGTGTACGCACAGTGGCGGCCGCAGCTCACGTTCCTCGACGTGAAGATGGAAGGCATTGATGGCCTTGAGACGCTGAAGCGCATTCGTGCGCTCGACGGCGCGGCCATTGTGGTGATGATCTCTGGTCACGCCACCATTCAAGACGCGGTCGGCGCCACGCATGCGGGCGCGTACGACATTCTTGAGAAGCCGCTCGACACGGACCGCATTCTCGTCACGCTGCGCAACGCGATCGGTCATCTCGATCTGCGCGAAGAGAACGCGCGCCTGCGCCAATCCGTGGAGCGCCACGGGGAGATCGTTGGTGCATCGAGCTCCATTCGCTCGGTGATTTCGCAGATCGAACGCGTCGCCCCAACGCCCGCACGCGTGCTCATCACGGGTGAAAACGGCACCGGCAAAGAACTGGTCGCGCGCGCACTGCACGCGCAGTCGCCGCGCGCCAAGCAGGCATTTATTGAAGTCAATTGCGCGGCGATTCCCTCAGAGCTCATCGAGAGCGAGTTGTTCGGTCACATGAAGGGCTCGTTCACCGGCGCCATTCAGGATCGTGCCGGAAAGTTTGAGCAAGCCGATGGTGGCACGCTCTTCCTCGACGAAATCGGCGACATGTCGCTCGCGGCGCAGGCCAAGGTGCTGCGCGTGCTGCAGGACGGTGAGGTCACGCGCATTGGCGGCAACAAAGTGCGCAAGGTTGATGTGCGTGTGCTCGCCGCGACCAACAAGCGACTCGAAGAAGAGATCGCCGGCGGCCGGTTCCGCGAAGATCTCTACTATCGCTTGAACGTCGTGCCAATGGTTGTGCCGTCGCTACGCGAGCGTCGCGAAGACATTCCCATGCTTGTGCAACATTTCTTGGATCGCATCGCCAAAGAATCGGGCCTTCCTCCGCGCGACGTGGACGCTGCCGCGATGGATCGCCTCGCTGCGTTGGATTGGCCAGGCAACGTGCGCGAGCTCCGCAACACGGTGGAGCGCTTGCTCATTCTGTCGGCCGGCCCGCGTATTGTGCGCAGCGATGTGGACCGCCTCGTGGGCGCTCGCAACAGCGATTCCAGCGAAGATTCTCAGGCACTTGGCACTCTCGAGCACTTCGCCACGTACGAAGAGTTTAAGCTCGCGGCCGAACGCGCATTTTTGACCGCGAAACTCAAGCAGCACGACTGGAACGTGGCCGAAACCGCGCGCGCCATCGACATGCCGCGCTCGAACCTCTACAAAAAGTTGGAGCGCCACGGATTGGCGCGGGAGCCGGGATGAGCGATCGCGATTGGGATGCCGAACTGCGCAAGATTGACCAAGAAATGGCGCGCACGCCGAGTGCGGCGCCTGCACGTCCCGCGGCTGCACCGCAGTCGGCTCCCATGATGTCCGTTGGCGGTGCGGCAATCGGCGTG
>JAYUWY010000032.1:0-4435 GCA_043753285.1 Gemmatimonas sp.
GGTGCCGCCGGATTTCTCGGCTCCAACCTTTGCGACCGATTCCTCGCGGATGGTCACGAAGTGGTGGGGCTCGACAATTTCCTGACGGGACATCCGGACAACATCGCGCACCTGATGGGACACGAACGGTTTTCGTTCGTGCGGCACAATATCTCTGAGTTCACGTACATCGCGGGTGCTCTCGACGGCGTGCTGCACTTCGCGTCGCCCGCAAGCCCCGTGGATTATCTCAACATGCCGATCCAAACCCTGAAGGTGGGTTCGCTCGGCACGCACAACGCGCTCGGCGTCGCGCTCCACAAGAAGGCGCGCTTCTTTCTCGCGTCCACGAGCGAAGTGTACGGCGATCCGCTCGTTCATCCGCAGCCGGAGAGCTACTGGGGCAATGTGAACCCCATCGGCCCGCGCGGTTGCTACGACGAGGCCAAACGCTTCGCTGAAGCCATGACGATGGCGTATCACCGCGCGCAGGGTGTGGACACGCGCATCGTGCGCATCTTCAACACCTACGGCCCGCGCATGCGTCCGCACGATGGTCGCGTGGTGTCCAACTTCATTGTGCAGGCGCTGCACAACGATCCGCTCACCGTGTACGGCGACGGCTCGCAAACCCGTTCGTTTTGCTTCGTGGACGATGAAGTGGAAGGCATCTACCGATTGTTCAATTCCAGTGAGACCCTGCCGGTGAACATTGGGAATCCCAATGAGTTCACAGTGCGGCAGCTCGCTGAACTTGTGATCGAGCTGACGGGTAGCACCTCTACGATCGTGTCGCACCCGTTGCCCGCTGACGATCCCAAGGTGCGACAGCCTGATATTTCCCGCGCCAAGAGCATCCTTGGCTGGGAGCCGCGTGTCCAACTGCGGGAAGGACTCACTCGTACCATCGCCTATTTCCGCGGTCTCTCTGGATCGCCGCGCCTGCAGCCACCGACCTAATGACTTCCTTTCGCAAGCCGTTTGTTCTTCTCCTCGTCGCGCTCCTCGTGGGCGGATGCTTCCGCACCTTCAACGTGCGGCAGTATCCGTCGGCGGTTGCACTCTATCGGGCCGGCCTCGAGCAGTACGAGAAGGAGAAGTACACCAACGCCGTCACGGCATTTGAGCGACTGACCTTTGACCTCCCCACGCGCGACACACTGTTGCCGCGTGCGCATTGGTACCTGGGCCAGGCGCGTCGCAAGAACGAAGAGCGTCTACTCGCCGCGCAGAGCTTTAATCGCCTGGCCGAGCAGTTCCCGGACGACTCGCTCGCGGATGATGCGATGTACATGGCCGCGCGCTCGTATCGTGAGATGTGGCGACGCCCGTCCCTCGATCCGCAGTACGGCATTCTTGCGCAAGCGCAGTTCCGGCTCGTGCAGGGCGTGTTTCCAGAGTCGCCGTATGCCGACTCGAGTCTCAAGGAATTGCTGGAGCTGGATGAATGGTTTGCCGCCAAGGACTACGAGACGGGCATGCACTACGTGCGTCGTCGCGGCTACGACTCCGCGTTGCTCTACTTCCGTGATGTCGTGACCAACTATCCCAACACGGACAAGGCGCGCCTTGCGATGTTGCAGATGGTGCGCGTGTATCGCTTGCCCGTGATGAACTACATGGAGGACGCGGCCGAAGTGTGCGCGGCTCTGCGCGCAGGATTCCCGACGGACGCGGAAGTGTTGGCGACGTGCAAGCTGCCGACGGCGGCGCCCGCTGGCACACCGAGGCCCTGAGCCCCCATTGGGCGCTCGGATAGGCATCTTTGGCGGGACCTTTGACCCGCCGCACACGGGGCACCTACTGCTCGCGCTGGACGCCCTCGACGCCCTCTCACTGGACGAACTGATTCTGGTACCGGCGCACCGGCAGCCCCTGAAGCAGGGTGTCGAGATGACCGCACCAGAGCATCGACTCGCCATGACCCACCTGCTCGCGGGCGCGGAGAAACGCCTGCGCGTGGATGACTCTGAGGTGGCGCGGGGCGGGTTATCTTTCACTGTTGATACTGTGCGCGCGATTCACGGCGCACGGCCTGACGCCGAGTTGATTCTCCTCATGGGAGCAGACACGGCGGCGACTCTGCCACAATGGCGCGAACCCGAGGCATTGGGTTTGCTAGTACAAGTGGCAGTGGCGGGACGCGGTTCGGAGCCGGTGCGTTTGCCGGCAGGATTCCGGGCGATTCCGTTGCCGATGCGTCGCGTTGATATCTCGGCTACCGAGATTCGCGCGCGTGTTGGAGCAGGTCGCAGCATTCGGGGCTATGTGCCGGATGCGGTGGCCGACTACATCGCCGATCGCGGGCTCTACCGCACCACCACCGAGTGATTTCAGAATGCTGAAGAAGCTTTTCGGGGCCGTGTTCGGCACCCGCCATCAACGAGAACAGAAGCGCGTCCAGCCGATTGTGGATGCGATCAATGAGCAGAGCGCATCGCTGCGCGCGCTCACGGATACGCAGCTCCAAGCGCAGACCGCGAAGTTCCGCGGCGTGATCGCGGCGCGCACGGCCGACGTGACCGCGGCCATCGCGGCGCTCAAGCAGCAGAAGCACGATGCCGCCGACGCCGAAGCACGCGAAGCCATCGATCTGCAGTTGGTGGGCCACAACGGACAGGGCGGTCTCGAAGGCGAGTACCGCAAGCTCATCGGCGAAGTGCTCGACGAGTTATTGCCCGAGGCGTTTGCGACGGTGCGCGAAGCCGCGCGTCGCTTGGTGGGCACGAATGCGATGGTCACCGGCCACGAGATGGCGTGGGACATGGTGCACTACGATGTGCAGCTGGTGGGTGGTATTCAGCTGCACTTGGGTCGCATTGCCGAAATGGGCACCGGTGAAGGTAAGACGCTCGTCGCGACGCTTCCGCTCTACTTGAATGCGCTGCCCGGTCGTGGAGCGCATCTCGTGACGGTGAACTCGTACCTCGCGCGTCGCGACTCGCAATGGATGGGGCATCTGTACGCGTGGCTGGGACTTTCGGTTGGTTGCTTGGACGACACCGAGCCTGGCACGCCGCAGCGTCGCGCCGCGTACAACTGCGACATCACGTACGGCACGAACAATGAGTTTGGCTTCGACTACCTGCGCGACAACATGGTGGTCGCGCTTGAGCAACGCGTGCAGCGTCCGCACGTGTTTGCTATCGTCGACGAAGTGGACTCGGTGCTCATCGACGAAGCGCGCACGCCGCTCATCATCTCGGGCCCTGTGGGCAACGACGGCGACCTCTCGTACGCCGAACACAACGCCACCGTCTCGCGCCTCGTGCGCAAGCAGACGGAACTGGTGAACGATCTCGTGGCGCAGGGTGAGAAGGCGCTCGCCGCTGGCGATAAGGACGCGGCCGCGATGGCGTTCTACAAAGCGCGCATGGGTAGCCCCGTGAACAAGCGCCTGCTGAAGGTGATGCAGGAGACGGGCGTGAAGCAGATCATTCTCCAGCAAGAACTCGCGCACCTCGCTGACCGCAAGCAGTCGGCAGGCAAGCAGGAGTACCGCGAGATCGAAGAAGACTTGCTCTTCGTGCTCGACGAGAAGGGCCACTCGGTGCATCTCACCGATAAGGGTGTCGACTTTATGTCGCCGTCCTCGCCGGACTCGTTCGTGTTGCCAGATATCTCAATGGCGATCGGCAAGCTCGACAAGGACGATTCGCTCGACGCGAAGGGTAAGCTCGAAGCGCGTCGCGCCATTGAAGGCGAGTATGCCGCGAAGAGCGAGAAGCTCAACATCATTCATCAGCTGTTAAAGGCGCACGCCCTGTACGAGAAGGACGTGAACTATGTCGTGCAAGACGGCCAGGTGCTCATCGTCGATGAGTTTACGGGCCGCACGATGCCGGGCCGCCGCTGGAGCGAAGGATTGCACCAGGCAGTGGAAGCTAAGGAGAACGTGCAGGTGCGCGGCGAGACGCAGACGCTCGCGACCATCACGATTCAGAACTATTTCCGCCTCTACGAGAAGCTCTCCGGCATGACCGGTACGGCCGAGACGGAAGAAGGCGAGTTCTTCCAGATCTACGGGCTCGAAGTCGCCGTGATTCCCACCAACAAGGCCATCGCGCGCGAAGATCGCCACGACCTCATCTACAAGACGCGCCGCGAGAAGTACAACGGCATCGTCGAGGAAACGCGTCGTCTGCATCAGCTCGGGTTCCCCGTGCTCGTGGGCACGACCAGCGTGGACGCCTCCGAAACACTCTCGCGCTTGTTCCAGCGCGCGGGACTGGTGCACAACGTTTTGAACGCCTAGTTCCACCAGCGCGAAGCCGAAATTGTGTCGGGCGCAGGTCAGCCGGGCGCGATTACCATCGCCACGAATATGGCCGGCCGCGGTACCGACATTAAGCTCGGCGCCGGTGTGCGCGAATCAAAGCCGTCCGTGGTGA
This sequence comes from Gemmatimonas sp., assembly GCA_043753285.1. Classification (GTDB taxonomy): domain Bacteria; phylum Gemmatimonadota; class Gemmatimonadetes; order Gemmatimonadales; family Gemmatimonadaceae; genus Pseudogemmatithrix. Next base: position 4,371 of record JAYUWY010000032.1, read on the forward strand.
AGGATCCGTCGGGCGAAGATGTAAACGTCACGGAGCCGGGTGGCTTGCACATCATCGGTTCGGAG
>JAYUWY010000033.1:0-4435 GCA_043753285.1 Gemmatimonas sp.
GCTGAGTCCCTTGATCGTCGCGTTCGTGCCCACGGGCATAAACGCTGGCGTTTCCACCACACCGTGCGGCGTGTGAAATACACCGACTCGCGCGGAGCCATCGTGATGCGACGCCTCAAATGCGAAATCCTTCACTTCGCTTTCTCGTCGCGCTTCACTTCGTCCCAAATCTCGTCGAGCTTCTCGAGTCCCGCGCTGCGCACATCCACGCCACGCGCCTGCGCAATCTTCTCCACGGCTTCAAAGCGGCGCTGGAACTTGGCATTGGCGGTGTCGAGCGCGAGCGCGGGATGCACGCCGGCTTTGCGGCAGAGATTCACCACGGCAAACATCAGATCGCCAAGCTCTTCAGCCAGCGCCGCGTGCTTGGGATCGTTGCTCGGCACACCGTGCGTGTCGAACACGGCGCCATTTGCGGCGATCTCCTTCTGCACCTCGGCAAGTTCCTCGGCGACCTTCTGCATTGGGCCTTCCACATCAGGCCAATCGAAGCCCACTCCGGCGGCGCGCTCTTGCAGGCGATGCGCGCGGTGCAGGGCGGGCAGGCCATTGGGCAGCCCGTCGGCCAGCGAGCGGCGCGACTTGGCCTTCATCTGCTCCCAGGGCGTGCGCTCGGTGTCCGTGCCGTACAGCCACGGATGGCGCACAGTCATTTTGCGCACTAGCGAGCCCGCCACGTCCTCGGGGCCAAACGCGCCGCGCTCCTCGGCGATCACCGAGTGAAACAGCACCTGGAGGAGCACGTCGCCGAGCTCGCTGCACATCGCCGCGTCGTCGCCTTCGCGAAGCGCGTCGTCGAGCTCGTGCATCTCCTCATTGAGGTATGGACGGAGCGAGTCGTGCGTCTGGGCGCGGTCCCACGCATCGCGGGTCCGCAGGTCTCGCATGATGGCGAGCGCATCTTCAAGCGTGGCTTTGTCTTGCATCGCCTTTGGGGGTCCGGTAATCTTGTGGTTTCCGATGCCCACCCAATCTAGTCTGGACGCGAAGCCACGCGCTTGGGTCGAAGTTGACCTCGACGCGCTTGTCCGCAACGCGCGGGCGCTGGAACAGCACTCACGTGCGCGCCTGATTCCGATGATCAAAGCCGATGCCTACGGGCTCGGCGCCATCCCGGTGGCCGGTGCACTCGAAGCGCTCGCCCCCGTGGGATACGGCGTCTCTTCCATCGTGGAAGGCGAGGAACTGCGTGGCGCGGGCTTCACGCGCCCCATCATCGTTTTCGCGCCAACACTCGCAAAAGATCTCGAACGCCTCAAGAGCGCCGGACTCACGCCCTCGCTCGCGTCGGCTGATGGCATCGCGCGCTGGGCGGCACTCGGCGGCGGTCCCTGGCACTTGGCAATCGAAACGGGAATGAATCGCGCCGGCATCTCGTGGGAGTCGCTTCCCGCGCTCCACGAGGCAATCAAGCAGACACCGCCGGATGGTGCCTTCACGCATTTCCACTCCGCCGAGTTGGATAACGGCTCGATGGAGGAGCAGGAGCAGCGGTTCGTCGCCGCAGTGGAGGCGCTGCCGGTGAAGCCGCGACTGCTGCACGCCGAAAACAGTGCCGCCATCGTGCGCCGCAACGCTTCGCCGTGGGACTGCATTCGTCCCGGCGCGTTCTTGTATGGCATTGGCAGCGGTCCAAAGGCCGCGCTGCAGCCCGAGCCGGTGGTGCATTTGCGAGCGCAGATTGTTGAGCTGCATGAGGTGCCCGCCGGCGAAACGGTGAGCTATGACGCCACTTACGCCGCCAATGGCCCGCGCACCATCGCAACCGTGATGGTGGGGTATGGTGACGGATATCGGAGGCATCTGAGCAATACCGGTCGCGCGCTGGTGCGTGACGCGGTGGTGCCAGTGGCTGGTATCGTGACGATGGATATGACCATGCTCGACGTCACGGGACTCGGCTGCGCGGAAGGCGATGTGGTCACATTGCTCGGACGCGACGGAATTCGCACGCTCACGGCGGAGGCAGTGGCAGATATGGGACAATTCTCACCGTACGAACTGCTCGCCGGCCTGCGCCAGCGTTTGCAACGCGTGCACACGGGAGCGCCGTGATGTCTAAGAAGCCTCGCGCGATCATTCTTGTGCTCGACGGCGTCGGGATCGGCGCTGCACACGATGTCGCCGACTACGGCGACGAAGGCTCGCACACGCTCGGCAACGTCGCGCGCGCTGTTGGGGGACTCAAAATCCCCAATCTTGCGGCCGCCGGTCTGGGCAACATCGAGCCGCTCATGGGTGTTGCTCCGACCTCCAAGCCCACGGGTGCCTGGGGACTGCTCCAGCCGCGCTCCGCGGGCAAAGACAGCACCACGGGCCACTGGGAGATCGCCGGCGTGCATCTCGAGAAGGCGTTTCCCACGTATCCGCAGGGATTTCCGCCTGAGGTGATCGCCGAGTTTGCCAAGCGCACTGGCCGCGGCGTGATCGGCAATGTTGTGGGCAGCGGCACCAAAGTACTCGACGATTTTGGCGGCGAGCATCAGCGCACCGGCAGCTGGATTGTCTATACGTCGGCCGATTCTGTGTTTCAGGTCGCGGCACACGAGGGCACGATTCCCCTCGAGGAGTTGTATGCCGCGTGTGAGACGGCTCGCGCGATGCTCGTTCCGCCGCACGATGCCAGCCGAGTGATCGCGCGGCCATTTGACGGCACGCCGGGCGCATGGGCGCGCACCAAGAATCGCCGCGATTTCTCCATCGCCCCGCCCGAGGAAACGCTGCTCGACGCGCTCGAAGCGGCAGGAATTCCGCGCACTGGGGTAGGGAAGGTGGACGACCTGTTTGCCCGGCGCGGGCTGCAAGGCGGGCATACGTCTGGAAATCCAGAGGGCATCGAGAAAATCCTGGAGTGGATTTCGTCGGGTCCCGATGGGTTGTTGTTCGCCAACCTTGTAGATTTCGACCAGGCCTACGGGCACCGGAACGATGTTTCGGGGTTCCATCAGGCGTTGCGCGACTTCGATGCCGCGCTTCCCCACATCATTGCCGCCCTCCGCGAGGACGACCTGCTCTTCATCACTGCCGACCACGGCAACGACCCAACGACGCCGTCGAGCGACCATGCCCGGGAGAACGTCCCGCTGCTGGCACTCGGTGCGCGCGTGCGTCCGCAGGCTCTGGGGCGGCGCGAGACGTTCTCCGATTTGGGAGCGACGGTCGCGGAGTGGTTGGGTGTGTCGTTTCGCGGTCGTGGCACGTCGTTCTGCTCTTTGCTCGTCGGATGAGTCTCGCCGCGGCGCAGGAACAGTTGCTCACGGAGCGCGCGCGTGCCGCCAAGGCGCGCGCGTATGCGCCGTATTCGCATTTCAATGTTGGCGCAGCGTTGCTCTGCGCTGATGGTTCGATCATTGACGGCTGCAACGTCGAGAACGCGTCGTATCCCGCAGGTACCTGTGCGGAACGCGTGGCACTCGGCGCAGCCGTTGTCGCCGGACATCGAGAGTTTGTGGCAGTCGCGATTGCGACTGACGCGCCGTCCGGGACACCTCCTTGTGGGATTTGTCGGCAAGCACTGGCGGAGTTTGCTCCGGGTATCGCGGTCGTCGCCATTGATGGCGCTGGTCGCGTGACTCGGTGGACACTCGACGCACTGCTGCCGCATCCTTTCACGCCTGCCTCACTCAAGCGCTGATGTTGAGACGTCTTCGTACTTTCTGGTTGATGGCCCTTCCGCTCGCGGCCGTACTCGGCGCGTGCTCCGAAGATTTGCAGACGGGTGGCGGGTGCCCGATTCTGTGTCCGGGACAGGGTTTCGAGATTAGGGACACCATCATTGACGGCATCATCGTGCTGGACTCGAATCTCGTCGGCTTCCCGTTCCAGGGCAGCGAAGACCCGCTCCTCCTCGCGTTCATCCAAGACACGCTCGATGTGCGCGTCGTTGCGCGCTACGATTCTCTCGGACGCGCGTACCGGAAGATCAATCAGGACACGATTTCGCCCATCACGGCACTCGATTCGGCCTATGTCGAGGTGCTGATCGCTGCGACCGCGGGTATGCCGACGCCCGCGCAGTGGTTTATCGACGCGTACGATGTGTACGACGCGGCGCTCGACGACACGATTCCGACCAACTTGCTGCCGCACTTCTCTCCAGCGCGGTTGATTGGCACGTACCAGGGTGACACGGCGTTCACGGACACGTTGCGTCTCCGGATTCCGATTGACACCGCGTACTTGCGCGATTTGCTCGCCACGCCGAATCGTCGCTTGCGCGTGGGCTTGCAGGTGCGCGCCGCGTCATCGGTGCAGTTCCGTATGCAGTCGTCGGATGCTGGCGGCGGTCCGACGCTGACGTACGTCGCAATCGCGTACGACTCGACGCCGGATCCCGACACCATCGTGCGCACGCGCATTGTGGCGCCGGTGAATTCGCTGACGCCAGTACTCCCGTCGGCGCTCGGCAGCGACCTCGGCGATTTCAACATCATCG
>JAYUWY010000034.1:0-2236 GCA_043753285.1 Gemmatimonas sp.
CACCGGCTCCAACCAATCCGGCCGCGCACCCGAGAGCAACAACACAAGCGTATCTGAGCGCAATTGCGTGAACTGTGTAAACGCTTCTCCCGCGGGCAGCCCAAGCGAGTCCACCGCAAACGCGCGCGCCTCAAGCACCAAGCGCAGTTTGTCTCGCGTCAGCTGATCCACGCTCGTGTCCGCAAGCATCTCCGCAATCGGTCGGCCCGCCAACAAAATCCGCGCCTCCTCATAACCCGCGCGCAACAAGTACCGCCCCAGCGGCGTGACCACTAGCAACACTAGCAACAGCGCGACGAGCGCAAGCGCCCCCCGCCAGATCCCGCGCCAAATCCGTCGCCCAAGCCGCTTCTCACTCATCGCCCAGAGCCCGTGTCAAGTAGTTCGCCGTTCCTTCCGTCTTAAGTCTTCCGTCCCAAGCCTTAAGCCGGAAGCTTAGATTGATACCCAATGTCTTTCGTCCACCTCCACACCCACTCCGAATACTCGCTCCTCGACGGCGCGAACCGGATTGATGACCTGATCGCGCGCGCGCAGGAGTTCGAACAACCCGCCCTCGCCATCACAGATCACGGCAATCTCCACGCCGCGTGGGAGTTCCAGGAAAAAGCGCGCAAAGCAAAAGTCAAACCCATCATCGGCATGGAAGCCTACGTCGCGCGCGGTGATCGCCGCGAACGCACGCGCGCCGCCGCCGGCGAGAAGAACTACTACCACCTCGTCATACTCGCCCGCGACCTCGAAGGCTACAAAAATCTCGTCAAGCTCTCCTCGCTGGGCTACACCGAGGGCTTCTACGGCAAGCCGCGCCTCGACCGCGAGCTCCTCGCGCGCCACAACTCCGGCCTCATCGTCTCTTCCGCCTGCATGGCCGGCGAAGTCGCGCAGCACTTGCTCGAAGATCGCTACGACGAAGCCAAAGCCGTCGCCGCGTGGTACGCGGAAGTCTTCAAGGACCGCTATCACCTCGAAGTCCAAGCGCACGAAGCCGGCGAACAACAAAAGCTCAACAAGCTGATCTTCAAGCTCGCGGAAGATATGAATCTTCCGGTCGTCGCCACCAACGACGCGCACTTCCTCAAAGCCGACGATCACGCCGCACACGACGTGCTGCTGTGCATTGGCCTCAAGAAGGACCGCCTCGACGCCGACCGTATGCGCTACGATCGCGGCCTCTACTTCAAGAGCGCGCCAGAAATCGCCGCGCACTTCAAGGGCCGCCCCGACGTCCTCGAGAACACGCTCAAAGTCGCCGACACCGTCAACGTCGTCTTCGAGAAAAAGTACTACGTCCCGTCCTTCCCGCTCCCCGCCGGTGTCACGAGCGAAAACGATCTGCTCGTCCAGCTCTCCACCGACGGTGCAAAAAAACGTTACGGCAATCCGCTCCCCACTGAAGTCCAAGAGCGGCTCGACTACGAGCTCAAGGTCATCACGACCACGGGCTACGCTGGCTACTTCCTCATCACCGCGGATTTCATTCAAGCCGCACGCGATCGTGGAATCCCCGTCGGCCCCGGCCGTGGCTCTGCCGCGGGCTCACTCGTCGCATACGCCACGGGCATCACCAACGTCTGCCCGCTCAAGTTCGACCTGCTCTTCGAACGCTTCCTGAACCCAGAACGCGTCTCGATGCCCGACATCGACGTGGACTTCTGCGAAGAGCGCCGCGGCGAAGTCATCGAGTACGTGCGCGACAAGTACGGGCGCGAGTCCGTCGGACAAATCATCACGTTCGGAACACTCAAGTCGCGCGCCTGCATCAAAGACGTCGGTCGCGTGCTCGGATTCTCGCCTGCAGAAACTGACACCATCGCCAAACTGATTCCCAACGCGCCCAACTTCTCACTCACGGTGGCCGAAGCCATCCAGAAAGTGCCAGAAGTGCGCAAGCTCTACGAGCAGGACGATCGTCACGGGCAGCTGTTTGACTTTGCCATCTCGCTCGAAGGTCTCGCGCGTCACGCCGGGGTGCACGCTGCAGGCATCGTCATCGCACCGGGTCCGCTGGAGAACTACATCCCAGTGTGCACGGCCGAGTCCAAGGGCTCGGGCTCTGGCAGTGACGAACGCGTAGTTGTCACGCAGTACGACATGAATGCGCTCGAGAAGGCCGGAATGCTCAAGATGGACTTCCTCGGCCTCACGACGCTCACGATCATCACTGACGCGCTGCGCGCCATCAAGGAACGCCGCGGCGTTGATCTTGACCTTGACGCGCTGCCGCTCGACGACG